>NZ_JBOEQF010000004.1:0-37823 GCF_050689315.1 Aerococcus sp. L_32 | reverse complement strand
ATCGTTGATATATCAACATTTATAGGCTCTCTTATTTCCCTAAGGGGCAGATAAGGGGCAAACTACTTCGCAATGTTCAAATTGAGCATTGCGTTTTTTTGTTGTGCTCGCATTTTTTTCGTAAAGTGAGCATATACTTTATCAATCATCTTGGTATCGGCGTGACCTACCTGTTCAGCGATTATTTCCTTTGATACGCCGTTCTGAACAGCTAGAGATATGAACGTATGTCTAAAGTAATGGGTGCTCACAGTCTTGCTTATAATGCCTTTTAAGCTAACGTTCATCTGCGCAGGTCTGATAGGATAGCCAGTGTTGCCTACAAATAATAGTCGTTGTTCTCTATTTTTATTTGTTTCTAACATTTTCAATTTAGCGTGTTGGATTTGTTCAGTTAAGGCCTTTTTCACATCATCATTAAAAAATACCACACGATCATCACCGTTTTTAGGAGCGGTAAATATTTTATGGTCATGGTCATAATTCTTGCTGACAACAAGCGTGTGTTCTTCTAAATTAACGTCATCAAAATTCAAAGCTACCATTTCACTAAACCGCATACCTGTCCCAGATTGTATGATGGCCATACGAGCATATTCTTCATTATCTTCACTTTTAAAATAGTCAATAATTTGATTTAGTTCATCAGGCTCTAAATACTTCAATTTATTCTTTTCAGACCGATTGATTTTAGGCACTTCTAGCAGGTCTAGCAACATATGTTGGTCAATCCCTTTATACTTCAAAGCAAATTTTACTATTTGTTTCAATGTGTTGTTGGCGAGTACAACTGACGAATATTTATATCTACCATCTGTTAACAACTCTAAATAGTAGTTATTAATCATATTTGCTGCTAATTTTTCAAATTTAACGTTACCAAATTTATTGGTTAACACCTTTATATTGTTAGCCGTTCGCTGGGCAGTTGACTGTTTAACATTTTGCTTGTGTACTTTAAACCAATCATTTGCCACATCCTCTAAAG
This sequence comes from Aerococcus sp. L_32, assembly GCF_050689315.1. Lineage (NCBI taxonomy): Bacteria > Bacillati > Bacillota > Bacilli > Lactobacillales > Aerococcaceae > Aerococcus > Aerococcus sp. L_32. The sequence continues at coordinate 36,835 of NZ_JBOEQF010000004.1, read as the reverse complement.
TTAAGCCACTTTGTGGTGCGTTTATTAATTCTTCAATTCTTTCATTTAAAATTGCAGTAGCTTGCTTCCTAGTGCTTGCTGTATTCTTTTCCATTGTCACACTTACACGTTCCATATTATCCGTTAGTGGGTCTTTATATCGTTCAACAAATTTTACTTTTCCATTAGCTGTTTTTTCTGACCACATTTAAAATCATCCTTTCTTATGTTAAAATAGAGTATACAAAAAGCACACACTTAGTGCGTTTTGTTATACGTCAGAAACCTCACTCTCTGTCCGCCAAGATAGGGGAGTGGGGTGTTTTTTATTTTATTCTAAACTATCTAAACCATGTTGTGCTTGTTCTTCTGTAAAACCTTCAAAAATTAATTGATCATAGACACCTTGGTCAGACATAGCAAAATCTGATTCCGAATAACTTTTCGCAGCTTTTACTGCTTGTTCGTTATAGTCCGCTTCTACATTTTCCATCGCATAATCAATAGCATCTTGTGGAAATTCTTCGAATTCAAGTTGACCGCGTAGTCCAGTTTCTGAAAAATGGAAACCACTGCCTAAATAGCTTTCTGCTTTCTTCAAAGCATTTTTATATTCTCTAGGTAGGTCGCTTTCTTCACTTTCACTAGATTCACTAGTTGAATTTTCTTCCGAAGACTCATTGGAAGACGATTCAGTTGTTGTAACTTCATTAGAATCGCTATCTCCTCCACCAACAATAGAACCGATTAACGTTAAGACAATAATAGCTGCTAGAGCTATTCCTATCCATTTAAAGCATCCACCACGTTTTTTAACCTCAACACCATTTTCATCAAAATATTTTTTTCTTGCCATTTCTTTCTCCTCCTATATGATATAATATTTTTGTAGTCTAAAAGTCCTATTTCAGCTCCCCAGCTATGAAGTAGGGCTATTTTATTTTATAAATCAACTCGATAATCAATTTTACTTCTAGTTTGATAGTTTTGAGTTGCAGCACGAATCTGGTCTTTGATTTCATATGGATTCTGTAACTGCTTAAATATTACTTCTCTACCATCATTTAAATTTAAAACAATGTGGCCAATTTTTAAAACTTTCTCTTTTAGTCCTTGTTTAACATCAATTTTATTAATGTCACCAAGTTCGATTTCCTCACGCTTAGTGGTTAGATTCTTGCGTTCTAGTAATATACGTTGGTTAGTAAGAGTGTAATTAACTCGGGGCAATGATAAATCGACTTTACCACCGATGTTTTGCTTTTTATCTTCCATGCCAAAAAGGTGTGTTGAAAAAGTAGTAATTGTTTCCTCTTTATTTAAACGTTCATGTTTATTACCTGCGGCAGCAGTACCGCCACCATCAACTTTAAAACCGCAATTAGAACAGAACTTCATACCCTCGATATTATTCCCACATTCTGGACAGAACTTCATTACATTTCCTCCTATATAAATCTTTCCATTTCATATGGAATCCCATTTTCTCTCAAAATATCATATTTATTATCGTATGTTTGACCATACAACAATAATAGTGTAGCAAATTCGTTAGCTTCACGTTCTATTTTAGGTATATTTCCAAAGTCATTAGCTCTATAAAAGGTAGTGCTTTGCCCTTTATGCAACACAATGTGACCTAGTTCGTGCGCCAATATATAGCGTTCTTCATAATCGTCTAAATTTTCATCTAATGTAATCACACTAGATCGCTTGTAAGTAGTTTTGTAAGCAAATTTACCACCTAATGGGATTCTTAAAATCTTGATTTGTTTTTCTCTCAAAATAATTTTTGGCTCATTGGTCTTATATTTGTTAATAATCTGATTGACTTGTTTTCTAATCAAATAGCACACCGCCTAGTCACGATATTTTTTAGGCGTATATTTTCTTTTCGCTTCCTCTTTGGCCATACGCAAAGCCATTTCAAGAGAATTCATAAATAATGCACGTTGCTCATCCGACATAGGTTCGCCATAGAAGTTGATTTCAGCACCAGATCCGTCATCTAGACCATTGATGATTTTTTCAACTTCTTCAGCAATGTCTTTTTCATCTTTTTCATTTAAAGCCCAATGTGGTGTTTTGATTTCAGTTCTACCTAATAGGTAATCAGTACTAACATTAAAGTAGTCTGCAACTTTGATTATATGCTGCGTACCTGGTTTAGACTTATCCCATTTACTTATTGTGCCATTCGATATATCTAACTTCCTTTCTAATTCAGCTATGCTGTTAACGTCAGAACTTTGATGTATCAGCTTATTTACTATCATTTTTGGATTCATAATTTACCTCAGTTCAAATAAATATAGATTTCAGTCTATTGATGATTGACAAATAGAATTAAATCTAATAAACTAAGTATGTGCTCGGGAAAAGCATAAATAATTTATTAAGAATTAATCGAAAACTTGATTGCTACGCCAATAGCTTCATGTGTTTATTTGTCATACACACATGATAGAAAACATTCTATTAAAAGTCAATAGAATTCGATTATTTTCTTAGAGAAAAGGTGAGGTGTATGGAGATTTACGACAAAATTAAAGATATTGCGAACAAAAAAGGTATTTCTATTTACCGTATTGAAAGAGATTTAAATTTTTCAAACGGGTCCATTTCAAAGTGGAATACAGCAGTGCCACAATCAACGAGATTGCTAAAAGTTGCAGATTATCTAGGTGTATCTTATCGGTCATTGATTGGTGAGGAAATGGAGGAAAAGTAAATGGAAAATTTAGTAATTATGAAAGATAAGCAAGCAGTTACCACAAGTTTGCAAGTAGCTGAAAACTTTGGAAAACGACACGATCATATATTAAGAGATTTAGACGAACTCAAAGAGGGGCTTACCCAAAACTGGGGAGACTTATTCAGTGAATCAACTTATGTTCATCCGCAGAATAAACAAGAGTATCGAATGATTTATATGAACCGTGATGGCTTCACATTGTTGGCCATGGGTTTCACTGGCAAGAAAGCATTGCAATTCAAAATGGCTTACATTAACGCATTTAATGAAATGGAAACCTATATCCAACAGCAACAGCTACCAATGACACCAGAAGATATTATGATTGCCACACTGGAAACGCAAAAAGAGTTAAAGAAACAAATTTCAACTGTATCAAGTGATGTTGAGGGATTGAAGCAAGAAATTGATTTAAGCCGATTACAGAAATCAAAACTTTCTAAGTTAGTTCGTAAGAACGCTATGGAAGCGGTTGGTGGAAAACATTCGCAAGCTTATGACGGTTTCTATAAGAAAGCTATTTCTGAACACTGGCGAGAAATCAAAAACTATTTCGATGTAGCTAGTTATGAAGAAATTCCAAAGCTAAGATTTGATGAAGCTATGGATCTAGCAGCGATGTGGAAACCATCTATGGAATTAGCTTTTGAAATTAAAAAGTCTAACTCTCAAACGACATTGGGGGTGTAGGCATGGAAGTAGTAAAAGTAAGAGCGATGCACAGTCCGTATGTGTACGCCAAAGACATCAAGGTGCTAATTAATCAGAAAAACGTATCAAACTTCTTACGAAATTTCAGAGAATTTGTAGATGAAAATCCAGCTTATTTCAGTCCATATCGTGGCTATCACAAGCGTACAGGAAAAGATTCACTTTATGATGTGATTCCGATTCTATGGTTTAACGAGAATAAGGAATTTGCAACCGCTGGTAGTCGTACTGTGACATTTAAGCAGGACTTACCAAGGCTGAAAGAATTAGTAGAAATACACACATATAAAGTAGGGGAGATGTAAAAATGAATTATGACAGCAAGAAGTTCTTATATTGGTCATTTGTGACGGTTGCATATTTCATCGGTTGGGCATCAGCGATGGAATTTAATTATAACGATTTGATCGTAACGCTATTGTTTTGGGCAATGGTAGGAAATGCATATAAAGCTTATCAATATGCAAAGACCGCTGACCTGTTTATATGGATTGAGGAGGAAACAGAATAATGGACGAATTACAAAAATTTAAGGTGTTTACAGACACTATCCGAAAAAATAGAGATAAAGCACTTACTGAAAAAATCAAAAAACTGAAATTTAAATCAAATGGTTTTTCTTTAGGTGGCTTGCCTAGTGACCAATTTCACTACAACAAAGCGATTGACGATGTGCTGCTATTAATTGGCTATGAAGAAGAGGAGAACGATAATGGCAAAACGGAAAACGATTGATTTAGTTAAAGAACTTAGACACAAGCATATTCTGGAACATGTTGAAGAATATAGGAAAACTGGTGATGCAAGAGCATTAGAAGATATTGATGCGGTAAATGAATACTATGACGATGTTTTATTAGATTTACACGCAACTTCTATGGTTCAAAAGTTTCAAAACTATTCATAAATGAGGTGAAAACATGCGAAACGGTGTATATGACTTAGACAACCAACAATATTATCCATTGGATGACGAATTACCGACATTCGAAGTGCAGCTAACCGGAACAGTGTTAGTTGATGCAGAAGACGAAGATGAAGCCAAAGACTTGGCGAGTATGTTTGATGTGGATCACTGGGAAAAGGAAATTATATAAAAAAGCACCACTTGGCAGAGTGGCGCTGAGAAAAATATATCTAAGGAGAGTATAGCACATGGGATACAAATTAACCAAAACAGATGAAGATTGGCACCTATTCAGGTCTGAGGGCTTGGGTGGGTCTGATATTGGTACAGTCCTAGGCTTCAACAATTTTAAGAGTCCTTATCAGTTGTGGCTTGAGAAAACAGGGCAACTTGAACCTGATGACATAAGCAAGAAGGTAGCTATTCAAGTAGGTAATGAGCTTGAGGACCTAGTAGCACGTATCTTCACCCAAGAAACAGGTATCAGGGTCCAAAAGGATAACAAGAGCTATTTCAAGGATGATAAACCATTCTTACATGCAAATATTGACCGCAAGATTATAGGCGAGAATGCACTGTTGGAATGTAAAACGACTGGAGCACACAACAAGGCACAATGGAAAGGTGATAACGTGCCAGCAAGCTATTTGCTACAAGTGCAGCACTATTTGAACGTCCTTGACTATGACTATGCTTATATCGCCGTTATCATCGGTAACTTTGATTTTCAATATAAGCGCATTGAGCGAGACCAAGAACTTATTGACCTAGTAGAAGAACGAGCTACAAAGTTTTGGCTTGAAAACGTCAAACAAGGGATACCGCCTGAAATTGATGGTTCAACGTCCACCAAGGAGAGCTTAGACCAGCTATATAGCCCGTCATATGTGAACAAAGTGCCTATGGATAAAATTATGATCCAGACCGCTGAAGAATTGGCACGTATCAAAATCACGATAAAAGATTTAAATATGGCGAAGACCGAAAAAGAGAACAAAATCAAGCTTTACATGGGTCAACATGAAGCAGAAGAAATTACATCAGAGACAATTAATGCAAACTGGAAAACACAAGTTAGTAAACGCTTTGATACTAAAAGATTTAAGGAAGAGCATCCAGAAATCGCTGCAAATTACATGAATGAAACCACCACTAAAGTATTACGACTTAAAGAAGTCAAGGAGGCATAATAATGGCAACAACTAACTCAATTAAAAATCAAATGACACAACAACCCACTAGCAATGCACCAGTACCACAAGGTAATTCTGTTAAAACATTGCTTCAAAATCCAGCAATCCAAAAGAAATTTAATGAAGTGCTTAAAGATAAGTCATCAACATTCACCTCAAGCTTAATCACGCTTGTTAACAATGATAGCTATTTAGCTGATTCAGAACCTATGAGCATTATCGCAGGGGCTATGCAAGCAGCGCAATTAGATTTACCAGTAGAAAAACAATTTGGATTCGCTTATCTTGTGCCGTTTAACGAAAAGAACAAACAGACAGGAAAATGGGAAAAGAAAGCTCAATTTATGCTTGGGTATCGTGGTTATATCCAATTAGCACAGCGATCAGGACAATATAAGTCTATCAACGTGATTAACGTACACGAGGGCGAATTAGAGAGCTGGAACCCACTTACAGAAGAAGCGGTATATAACCCAGAGAATAAGCAATCAGATGCAGTGATTGGCTATATTGGCTACTTCAAATTGCTTAATGGTTTTGAGAAAACAACTTACTGGACTAGAGAGCAAGTAGAACGCCACCGTATCGAAAATAACAAGGGAAAAGATAAGCAGAAACTTACAGGAGTATGGGCGTCAAACTATGATGCTATGGCACAAAAAACTGTGCTTAGAAACCTTTTAAGTAAGTGGGGTATCTTATCCATCGAGATGCAAAAAGGCGTGCTTGCAGACGATTCTGTTAATAATTTTGATGACTCAGGCGAGGTTAATCGTGTAGACGTGACAGACTCATTCAAAGAGGAGCCAACACAGATTGAAGAACCTAGCAAGTCAATTGATTCTGAAACTGGTGAAATCATTGAATCTATCGAAGACGATGCAACTGCTAATTATTATCAGAGTGCGAGCAAAAGCAGCAATAGCAAGTAGGTGAGGGCAATGAGTGAAGTTAAATGGATTAAATTATCAATAAACATGTTTGATGATGAAAAGATGAAGCTCATTCGCACAATGCCAGAGGGCGACAAAATCATTGTTATATGGGTTCAATTGCTTTGCTTGGCAGGAAAGACCAATGATGGCGGTGCGGTATACATGGGTCAAAATATCTACTACACAGATGAAATGCTAGCAACTATATGTGGTCAACCAGTTAACATCATGCGCTTAGCAATTAAAACTTTAGAACAGTTTGGAATGATTGAAAAGTATCAAGATGGACTGATTGAAATAGCAAATTGGAGCAAGCACCAAAGTACTGACAAGATGGAACAGATGAAGATTCAAAACCGTGAACGTCAGCAGAAATACTATTACCGTCAGCGTTTGAGAGAAATTGGCTATGAAGAGAAAGAAATACCAGATGATCTTGAAGCGTTAAAAAAAGAGTTTGAAAAACCTAACGTTAGTCTCACGTTACCTAACGCTACAGAAGTAAGAGGTAAGAAGTTAGAAGAAAGAAGTAAGAAGATAGATGTAAGAAGTAAGAGAAATACATTGTCGGGTTCTGACGAACCTGACCGTGTGCCTTACGAAGAAATTACGGATTATCTAAATGAAAAAGCAGGTAGTCAATTCAGATCATCAACCAAAAAGACACAATCATTAATTAAAGCTAGATTCAACGAAGGTTTTAAGATTGATGACTTTAAGACAGTAATAGATATCAAAACTAATGAATGGTTGAACAACAAAGATATGAGCAAGTATTTGAGACCTGAAACCTTATTTGGCACTAAATTTGAAAGTTATTTAAACCAAGAACATAAGCCTGTAAGTAACAACAGTGCTAATGAGCAATGGCTGAATCAATTAGATAGCTTGATGGAGGGATAGCATGAATGATTTAAAAGATTACTTCAAAAGTAAATTAAAAGAAGTTGATGAAACATGCGAAATCCATGGAAGTAAATTGGTTAGTGGCTTTGGTAGACCAGCGATATGTATGGAATGTGCAAAGGAAGATAAAGAAAAGCGTGAACAAGAGCTTGTAGAAAAAGTGAGTGCTGACTATTTTAAGCGGAATACATATAACTGGCTTGGCCAGCATTCAATATTTCTAGACGAAACCTTGAAACAATCAACTTTTGAAAGCTATGAAACTATTGAAGATGAAGCAGTCAGAAACAAAGAACAAGCCTTGCAGATTGCAAGAGAGTATTACAAGGGCGCAACGTTCAATAGCTTACTGACAGGTAATGCTGGTGCAGGTAAGAGCCACTTGGCCATGAGTATGTTGCGAGTAGTAAACGAGTATAGCAGCCCATACAGGAAATGCTTATTCATTTCAGTTGATGAGCTGATGAGAAAAATTAAAGCAGGATTCAATCGAACTGGCGATTACTACTACACAGAAGAGCGCATGATTAACCTGCTTACAGAAGCGGATTTACTCGTATTGGATGACTTAGGAGCAGAAACAGGGGCTATCAATTCAGATAAGACTGCAACTGACTTCACCACTAAAATGCTTTACGCAATCGTGAATGGTCGAATGAGTAAGCCAACAATCATTACTACCAACTTAGATACTAGATCATTGGGCAAGAAATACGACAGCAAGCTAATTTCAAGAATGATGAAAGGTGCTAAGGGTCACGTAATCCAGTTTAAAGAAACTGAAGACAAGAGAATGGAGCTATTTTGATGACAGTAACTTATGTGGGCTTTGGCGACACCAGAGCCCTTGAAATGGAATATGACGGTAAATGGCGAATCCATAACGGTAGTACGTGGGTACATGGATTTGAAACTAAAGCAGAAGCATTGTTCTGGTGTGAGAAGTGGAAAGGCCAAGCGGTAGCCTTAGCTATTTTTAACCCAGAAACTGGACTGAATTCTTATACAGACATGACATTTATGTAGGAGGAAATAGAAAATGGCAAAAATCATGATTAGCTCAACAGCAGGAAAAGTAACTTTTGAAGCAGAAGAAATTACACAAAGAAAGGTAATGCTGCTATTACAGTTAATTGGCACTCAAGATGAGCCGTCTGTAACCATTGACACAAAAGCTTTTGAAGGAAATTTTGTTCCAGAAACAGAAAAAGAAGAAATGGAACATGACAAAAATTGGTACGAATATGGCGATTCGGTAAAAGTGGCGATTGATTGCCCTGCATGTAAGACAAAAAAACAAGTTTATGGTCGATATGGAAATCGAAATACAAAATGCCCAGATTGTTTCACAAAATTACACAATGACCCCGCCACAGTTGAAGGCTTTGGAGTGAAAGATGATGAAGGCAATTTCTATTCAGCTAATTCTATTCACTACACAGATGATGAACAAAGAGAGCTAAAAAAAGTGTTTGGTAATGATGGCGAATAAAGAAATCATCATCCCACACGAGCTAATAGACTTAAATAACTATGTGAATGCGGAACGAGCTAACCGATTCCAAGGTGCTAAGTTGAAAAAGAAATATACAAGACTTTGCGCTTTGGCGGTTAAATCCGCTATTAAAAAAGGCTTAGCAGTTACAGAAATCGATATGCCTGTAGACCTACATTTTACTTGGTATGTGCCTAGTAAGCGCAAAGATAAGGATAATATCGCCTTTGCAAAGAAATTTATCCTTGATGGCATGCTGCAAGTTGGATTAATTGAAAACGATGGTTGGAAGCAGATAGGAAATTTTACAGATACGTTTGTAGTGGATAAAGAGAATCCCAGAGTAGTAGTGGAAATAGAAGGAGCAAACGAATGACAAAAATCAAAATCAACGAAAAGTATCACATTGAAGTTGACCGGTACAACTACACATTAGTCGAAACTATTAAATACGTGAACAAAAAGGGCGAAGATGATGAACGTGACAATCCACTTGGATATTACCCAGCGTTAGAAAATGCACTTATAGCTTTAAGCCATTTAATGACTATTAGAGAGCTAGAAACATATTCGATAGACGAATACATTACCCAATCAATTGAATGCTCAAAAACAATACGTAACAGCCTTAAATTGAATGTTAAGGACTTGGAGGAACTAAAATGATGAATTCGGTGCAATTAATCGGCAGATTAACCAAAGATATAGATTTGAGATACACACAATCAGGTACAGCAGTCGGATCGTTCAATTTAGCAGTGGAACGAAACTTTAAAAATGCAGACGGAGAACGTGAGACAGACTTTATTCGTTGCCAGATTTGGCGAAAGGCAGCGGAAAATTTTGCTAAATTCACTAAGAAAGGGTCATTGGTAGGTTTAGAGGGTAAACTCCAAACTCGAAACTATGAGAACAACCAAGGTCAACGAGTGTACGTTACAGAGGTAGTTATCGAAAACTTCAGTTTGCTAGAGAGCAAAAAGGATAGCCAAAATAATAACGCTAGTGGCGCTCAAAATAACGACGTGGGTAATTACAACCAACAAACACAAAACGCCACACAGGAGAATTATGGAGCAGATAACGCTAGTCAGTTTGGTGGGTTTGCCAATCAGCAAAATAGCATCAACGTAACAGATGATCAGTTACCGTTTTAGGAGGATAGAATATGAATTACTTATCAACTAGAGATTTATACAAATTACTGTCTTTTGAATTTGACATGACCCAAACCAAAATGCGTGAAGATTGTGAAGTAAGGATGTTCCTATGGCATAAAGACGAAGATATTAAGGATATGCTGCCTAAGATTGATAAAGGATTAGCCCAGCTTTTCGGACATGATTATCGTAGTCCTGAAAATATCAGAAAATATGAGCGACACAGAGACATTGCACGCGATATCGACCCGAATATAATTGCTCAATACCGAATTGATAATGGCTATAGCATTAGTAAACTAGCAAGTTTAGCAGACATACCATACGAAACTGTCCGCAAAATAGAAAATTCAATTTCAGAGATTTCATCTTGGAGACAATATCAGAATTTAGCAGCGATTATTGGCAATGATTTATTAAAAGCTGATAGCAAGTATAAAGAGCGAAAAGACAAAAATCGCAATCCTAAGAAGAGATCCATTACTTTTAAAAATATTGCAACAAGAGGTAGTAAATTGAGTTGGGAAATTGGTCATAAGGTAGTTTATTAGGAGGCAAATAATGGTGAGTAAAGTTATTCTAGAAGATCCATTGACACATTTAAGACGTGAAAGAGAACGCTGCTTAAGTGAACGAGAATTGTACGAATCCCGTCTGTTTGACTTAATAGACACGGTGATAGTAATTAATCAGACTATTTTAAATTATGACAAAGCCATTGAAAAATTAGAGGAGGAGCAGCAACAAGAAAGGGAGCGTGAGAGGGAATGAGAGAAATTAAATTTAGAGCGTGGGACAACGGAATGGAAATGATGGTCTACCAAGGTGATGATGAAATCCATATCTGTTTTGACGGTGAGAAGTGGAAGTTGCTTGATTACTATAGAACGTATTGGGAAACAGATGAATATGGTATGAATGAAATTGAACAGCCTTGGGAAGTTGAAAATATTGAGATAATGCAATACACAGGATTAAAAGATAGCAACGGTGTTGAAATATATGAGGGCGATTTTCTGATGGCTGGTGACGCTTATCTGGGTGTCATTAAATACCATTCGACAAGGGCGCAATTTATCGGGAAAAACATCGGTGAGACATTTCAAGAAGATGAATACGACACATTATACACAAAAAATGGCAGATTTAATTCTGCGAAAGTCATCGGAAACATCTACGAAAACCCAGAATTATTGGAGGACTAACAATGAACATCCAAGAAAGAATTGAAGCTTTAGAAACAGAATTTAACGAGAAGATTAAAGCGTTGAAAGCGGAAGTGTCGCAGGAAAAAGAGTTTCCACAAGACGGTGACGAGTATTGGTACATAGATGACGAAGGAGATATCTTAAACGAAAAGTGGGATGGTCTTGATTTTGAAGAATATAGGCTTGAAATTGGCAATATTTATAAAACAGAAGATGAAGCAGAATTTGCAGTAGACAAACTAAAAGTAGAAGCGGAGTTGCGGAAGTTTAGCAGACCGTTTAAGCGAGATTCATTAAATTTTGTTATGTGTTTCGATACGGAAGAAGATAAACTTTACGGCGAAACAAGACGCTTTATGAATCAAGGGTCACTATATTTTGACTGGGGTCAAGTTGCACGAGCCGTGGACGAAGTCGGCGAAGGGCGTATCAAAAAATTCATTTTCGGAGTGGAGGACTGACTATGAAACACCCAGACATTGAGAAGTTAAAATACCAAGCATTGTTAGATCGAATTGAAGAATTAGAAAAACGTATGGAGAAACTGGAGAAGAAGAAAAATGACAACTAAACAAAAAGTAATCACACTACAAGTTATCGCTACTTTATACATTCTCGGTAGCACCATCTACAACAACCTAGATGGCATTGACTGGTTATCAACAACAACAGGTATGCTAGGGCTGATTGGGAATATGTTCTTGGTTTGGAAATCAAAAACTACCTTTGTATTCAACATGTCAAACAACGTTCTAGGTTTCATCCTAAACTTTAAAAATCGTTTCTTTGCTGAAGTCGGTATGAACGCATGGTATTTTGGAACACAATTCTTCAAAGGTATTCCGTACTTTAAAACCAATACAGACGAAAAAGGGGAAGTTATCACTGATGGTGTAACAAACAAGAAAGCACTGGCTAAACAAGTAACAATCGGTTTCGCTGCTATGGGTTTGTTCTCACTATTACTAAAAGGAAATATGGTGTTCTTGGATAGTTTCCAAAATGGAATTGCAATTGCTGCTCAAAACAGGAATATGGGCGGTAAAGCAGACGGTTGGTTGTTATGGATCGCTTCAAACTTAATCAACATTGTTGTGTGGGGTTGGGTAGGTAACTGGGTTATGGTAGGTAGTTTTATTGCATACGCAATCAACGCCTATGCTGGATATCTAAATTGGAGTGATTAATATGGGCTTAATAACACAAATACTAGTGTGCATTGGCTCTTTTGCCCTAATTGTCGTGGTAGGTACTTCTGTAGGGATACTACTTGTTACGGTAGAAGACATCATTGCAGAGCGTGAGCAGGAAAGGGAAAGGTCAAAATGGCGTACAAAAAAGTAACGGTAATTCAAGGGAAAACAGGTTGCTTAGAAATAGACGGGGAAAGTTCCTATGAGCAAGTAGATAGACAGGTTAAATCTAATAAGCAAGATATCTATGTAAACGAGGATATCGGCAGTATGGTGACTGAGAGAATCATTAGGGCAAGTGATATTGAAGCGTACTATGTTAAGGATGTAATAAACTAGAAGGAGTGTTGGCATGCTATTTCCAGAAGTTGATGAAAAAGCTACAAAAGAAAAAGTGGATAGTTTACTAAAGAACTATCATAAGATTAGACGTCTGTCAGGCATGCCAATTGAGCAGAAGGTCACAGCAACATATAGCCTAGATCCGAAGAGCTTCACCGGTATGAATTCAAGTGTAATTGAGAATGGGACTATTAAGAAATTAGATGCAGTTAGCTTATATCGAGATATCAATGCTGCAATTAATACCTTGGATGCTTATTCTAGAAAACGCATATACAATAAGTACATCAATTCAACTAGGTTTTATGATTATGAGGTTTATAGCGCTGAAAACATCAGCGAAGCAACCTATTACCGTGAAGTTGGCAAAGCTATGATAGAATTTGCGGAAGCTTTTCAAAGTGGTAGTTTGCTAGTTTTTGAAAATGAGTGATTATTGAAAGATGTGTGATTGAGAAACATAGTATTATGCTAATTGAGATAAGTCGGTAAACTTATCTCGCCTCCTTTTTGGATTACCATTTCGTGAGATAAACGAGTAAAGTCCTTGAGCCACGGAAATGGTGCAAGGCAAAAGTTGGGTCACCTCCCGACTATATATAACAGTGACTATGCTTGGTAGCGAGAATACAGCACGATTCTGTGGGTTCGATTCCCACAATAGTTATAGCAAGGCACAGCCAGCTCAAATAATGAAGCTCATTTAATTATCACTGACTAACCTTGCTTATTGAAAACTATATAAGATATTCTTGCATTGCTTTAAATTCAGGTCGTTGAGATAGCTTATGTAGTTTTGAGTAATAAATATAACATCAATAGCTACCCAGCCTTTAAATAGGCACACTTACGAGTGACGGGTGGCTTTTTATTTTAGAAAGGAGTTGAGATGATGAGAAATAAAGAAGCAACTGCACAGCAAAAATTATTTGTTGACGAATATTTAAAATTGAGAAAATCGAATCAAAAGAAAGCTGCATTGAACGCTGGATATAGTCCGAAAAGTGCAGAAGCTCAAGCATCTCAACTTCTTAAGAATCCTAGGGTTAGAGCTTATTTGGACGAACGAGAAAGCCAATTGGAAAAAGAGTTACGAAAAGAATTCATGTTCGATGCTTTAGAGGCAAGAAAGGTCATGTTTGAAATCATGAACGATGAAGAAGCACCGGACAATGTTCGAGTGAGTGCTGCTAAAGATTTCCTTGACCGAGCAGGATTTAAACCAATTGAAAAGCAAGAGATTTCTGGTGAATTAAAGACTACAAATGCTTTTGCAGAATTAACTACTGAAGAACTGAAAAAGTTAGCTGATGGCTATGAATAAAACAGCATATATTAAACAACAATCACGTTTGGAATTGGCCAGACGTGATTTTTTTAGATTCTGTAATCTAGTTACACCAAAGTTTTATAAGCCTAATCGTCAGTATTTAATTGATTTGTGTAATGACATGCAAGAATTTATGCATGATGAGAACGATATTCTCGTTTTAAATATGCCACCAAGGCACGGAAAATCTTTCACAGCTACTAAATTCACACAATGGCAATTAGGAATAGATCCTAGCAAGAAGATTATGACAGGGTCATACAATGAACGGCTGTCCACTACCTTTTCAAAAGCAGTTAGAAATGGCATCCAAGAGATTAAAGGGGATGACGATATTTTAATCTATAACGACATTTTCCCCGATACTAAAATCAAATATGGCGATGCCAATATGAATTTATGGTCATTGGATGGTAGCCAGACGAACAACTACTTAGCAACTTCTCCCGGTGGTACTGCCACAGGTTTTGGTGCTGACTTGATTATCATTGATGACTTAATTAAGAACTCGGAAGAAGCTAACAATGCTATGGTTTTGCAAAAACACCATGAATGGTTTACGGACACAATGCTATCAAGGTTAGAGTCTAACGGTAAAATCATCATAATTATGACGAGATGGTCATCTAACGACTTAGCGGGTTATGTGCTGAATGAACTACCTAAGAATGGTTACAAGGTCAAGCACATCAATTTAAAGGCTAAACAGGACGATGGCACAATGCTATGTGAAGATGTTTTGAGTTTAAAAGAGTTTACCCGTAAGTTTAAAACGATGAGCCCTGATATCGCCAACGCTAACTACCAACAAGAACCAATCGACTTGAAGGGTGCTTTATATTCTGGCTTTAAAACATATCGAGAAAGGCCAGAATTTAAAGAGATTGCTGCTTATATTGATACGGCTGACACTGGTAACGATAATCTAGCAGGCTTTATCTACGGCGTTACATTCGATGATGATGCGTATATCCTAGATTCAATATACACCAAGGAACCGATGGAAGTCACAGAACCGTTAACAGCTCGTAAACTAGCCGAAAATTCGGTCAATGTGGCTCATATTGAATCAAACAATGGTGGGCGTGGATTTGCAAGGTCGGTTGAAAGGCAATTGCCTAATAATCGCACTGTCATTTCGAAATTTACACAATCTAAGAATAAGCAGGCAAGGATCTTATCAAATGCTACTTGGGTTATGGAACATGTTTATTTCCCAGAGAATTGGCACAACAAATGGCCGGAGCTGTATAAAGACTTAATAACTTATCAAAGAGAAGGTAAGAACGCTCATGATGATGCACCGGATGCACTAACTGGTATCGGTGAGAAGATGGGTACAGGCATCGTAATCAAAACATATAAAGGTTTTTAAGGGGGTTGAAAATGGTATTTGTATATTCACGAGAAAAGGAAATTACACCAGAAGTGGTTAATGATTTCATCAAAGAACACCAAGCAATTGTTCCACGATATGAGGAGCTGGCAAAACTTTATAAGAGCCAGGCGCCTATTCTAGAACAAGAAGATAAAGACGAATATAAGCCAGATAACCGTATTGTGGTTAACTTTGCAAAGTACGCTGTTGATACCTTCAATGGCTTTTTTATTGGTATTCCTATCAAGATTCAGCACGAAGATGAAGAAGTAACGGAAATGGTAAACGACTTTATCAATCGACAGAATCTAGACGATGTAATTGCTGAAGCATCTAAAATGTCTAGTATTTATGGAAATGCTTTTGTATATGCGTTCCAAAACGAAGAATCAGAGACGTGTGTGGTGCATAATAGCCCATTAGATATGTTTGTGGTGTATGACGACACGATAAGCAGAACACCACTATTTGCGGTTAGGTACTACCTTGACGAAGAAGAAACGATTGTCGGACAGTTATTCACAGAAACATATCAATTACAATTTAGAGCTGATGGCGAAAGTCTTGTATTTGAAAATGAAGAAGCTCATTACTTTGGTATTGTTCCTGCTATTGAATTTATCGAAAACGAAGAACGCCAAAGTTTGATAGAGCCAATTGAAACGCTTATAAATGCTTATGACAAGGCAATTTCAGAAAAAGCGAATGATGTGGACTACTTTGCTGATGCGTATCTATCAATCCTAGGCGCTGATATTGGCGATGGCATGAATAGCATTAGAGATAATCGGATCATCAACTTGTTTTCAACTAATGGCGAAATTGATGCACAAAAAATTAAGATTGAATTCCTAGATAAGCCGGATGGCGACACTTCACAGGAAAACCTATTAAATCGTATTGAGCGATTGATTTATCAAACCTCGATGATTGCAAATATCAATGACGAGAGTTTTGGTAATGCTAGTGGCGTGGCTTTGAAGATGAAATTACAGCCGATGACGAACTTGGCCATCATGAAAGAACGGAAGTTTACAAAAGGTTTAAGCCAGTTATTCAAGCTTTTCTTTACTTTGCCTACCAATGTACCAAGTGGTAAGAAAGACGAGTGGAGTGGGCTAAAATACACCTTTACACGTAATATCCCAGAGAACATTGCTGATGAAGCTTCAACTGCTGTCAAGTTACAAGGAATTGTGTCAAAAGAAACACAACTTTCTACACTATCATTTGTGGATAATGCAGCAGAAGAAATCAAGCGGATGGAAGCTGAAAGAGAACAGGCGTCATCAGACGGTTATAATACTGATGAAAACGGTGATTTTATTGTTGATGAAAGTGGTGAATAGTCATGAACAGCAAGGAATATTGGGAACGGCGACAAATTGACCTTTTTGCTAAACAAGACAAGAACGATGATAAGTTTGTGGCTAAAATGGCCAAAGAGTATGATCGTGTGACTAGGAACCTAGAAGAGGAAATCGCACAATATTACGCTAGATTTTCAAAAGATGATGTCATTGAATATCGTCAAATGGTTCAGCAATTGTCTGAAAAAGAGCGAACATTGTTATACCAAAACTATGATGTGTTTATGAATAAGCACCCAGATTTACGCCATTTAATGCCTGTAAGGCAGTCTATTTACAACTTGAATAGATTAGAAGGTTTACAGCTTTCAACTCAACAACAATTGCTTGGATTGGGCGTAATTGAACAGTCAGAATTTAATAAAACACTCACTAAGGCTTATGAGAATGGTTATCTATCCAGTATGAAAGGATTAGACAACGCTCAAGCCTTTTTTCGTGTAGACCCACTTGTGATGCAGGCGACATTAGATAGCAAATGGCTAGATGGAAACAACTATTCAGATAGGATTTGGGATAACAAAACAAAACTTATCAATACACTGAACAATGAAATTCGTGATGGTTTAATCCGAGGTGATAGCTACAATAGCATGATTAAAACATTGCGACACAGAACAGACGTTGGTTTAAGCGATTCAACTAGGTTAGTCCGAACGGAATCGGCTTATATCTTGAATGAAGCAAATACTAAAGCCTTTCAAGAAGCAGGTATCTTAGAATACGAAATAACTGCTGTTATGGATGCAAGGACAAGTCCAACGTGTAGAAACTTAGACGGTGAACGTTTTAGCTTTAAAGAGCGTGTTGTGGGTGCGACAGCGCCACCTTTTCATCCATGGTGCAGGTCTACAACTATTCCAGTTGAAAATTATTAGGAGCGTGATCCTTATGTATCTTGACTAGCAAAGTGCTGAAGGAGAATTAATATGCAAGTAACATGCGACAATTGCCATAAAGAGTACGACGTGGTCATGCGAATGGACAGAATCGGCGACATTGAAAAGAATTACTTTAAATGTCCGCAATGTCAAACTGAATATATCACCGCCTGTATTGACTCGAATATCCGTAAAAAACAATTGAAAGTTAAAAAGCTAAATCAACAATTAAGATTGCTAAATGATGAACAGAAAATCATCAAGAAAGTTAATCAGATTAATGATCTAGAATTTGAAATTAAGGAAGATATGGCGGAATTAAAAGAGAAACTTAACCATTAGTAAACGCTAGTGGTTTTTATTTTGCCCAAGCATTGAAGGCATTAAAAGCTATGGATACGTGCAAGCATTTATTCACGTTAAAAGATATGGAAGGAGTTAAATACAATGAAATTCAACTTACAATACTTTGCTGACGACAATGAGCCAATCGAAAACGGCGGTGAACCAGTAGATGAAACAATCAAAGATACAGAAACGCCTGATGACAAGGAAACTCCGGAGCTTAAATATTCAGACGAAGATGTGGATAAGATTGTTCAGAAAAAGCTGGCAAAAGCCAAAAAGGATAAAGAAGCCGCAGTCGAGGAAGCCACCAAGTTAGCAAAAATGAACGAGGACCAAAAAGCAGAATATGACCGTGAGCAGTTAGAAAAAGAATTAGCTGAATTGCGCCGGAAAGATGCTTTTTATAACTTGTCAAAAGAAGCCTCAAAAATGCTAGCAGAACATGATATTACGGCTGATGATGAATTGCTCCAAGTAGTCGTCAAAGACGATGCAGAAGGCACTAAACAAGCCGTAGAAAGCTTTGTCAATCTATTCAATGCCAAGGTTAAGGAAGGCGTTAAACAAGCGCTAGCGGGCAATTCGCCTAAATATCCTAACACTGGCAAAACACTTACAAAGCAACAGATTATGGATGAAAAAGATGCAACTAAACGGGTGAAATTAATTCAACAAAACTCACAACTTTTTAAATAATAAGGAGAGATAAATTATGGCAGTAGAACCAAACTTAACAACAGAATTAGGAACAGCATTATCAATTGATTTCGTGGAGCAATTCGGGCAACGTTTCCGTACGTTACAAGAATTATTAGGTGTACAGCGTACATTACCATTGGCAGCAGGAACATTAATCAAAACTTACACTTCATCTGTGACATTAGATGGTACACAAGTAGCACCGGGTGATATTATTCCATTATCTCAAGTTACTTTAGAAGATGGACCATCTCACGAGTTGGAATGGGATAAAAAACGTAAAGCCGTAACTATGGAAGATATCCAAAAATATGGTTTTGATCGTGCAGTTACATTAACTGACAACAAATTAATCAATGAAATCCAAAAAGGTGTACGTACTAAATTGTTAACTCAATTATCTACTGGTACAGCAACCGCTACTGGTACAGGTTTACAACAAGTTATGGCTAAAAACTGGGCAACAGTTACAGCTAAATTTGATGAAGATGATGTCCAAGTGGTGTCTTTCATTAACCCATACGATGCCGGTGATTACTTAGGGAATGCAAACATCTCTACTCAATCAGCATTTGGTATGACATACATTGAGGACTTCTTAAACAACCGTGTTGTATTCATGTCCGCACAAATTCCAGAAGGTACTGTTTACTCAACTGCTGACGGAAACTTAGTTGCAGCATACGCATTGATGTCTGGTGGTCAAATTAACCAAGCATTTGATTTCACAACTGACTCAACTGGTTTAATCGGTGTAACTCATGACATTAACAAACAACGCTTACAAGCGGAAACAGTAACTGCATACGGTATTGAGTTATTTGCTGAACGTTTGGATGGTATTGTAGTCGGAACAATCGCACCAGCAGTTTAGGGGGATAATCTATGAACAAGGTAATTAAAGCATTTGTGGACAAACAGGACGGTGGACGACTTTATGAACCGGGGGTAGGTAAGACCTATCCTCGTGAAGGTTATGAGCCAACCGCTGACCGCATCATTTTCTTGCGTGACAACGGATATATTGAAGCTTTAGAAGCTGAAGAAACTGAAGCAAAAAACCTTGATGCATTAACCAAAGCTGACTTATTAAAGTTGGCGACAGAAAAAGGTATCGAAGTAACTGATAAAAAAACGAAGAAGGAAATTATTGTAGCTTTAGAAGCAGAAAAGTAGGTGATTAAATGGCACTTACGTTTGTAAAAGATCGCGTGATTATTCGAAAGCCAGAACTTGAAGAGAGTCCGGTATTAAATGAATTTGTCAAAACAGCATCTGACCGGATTAACATTCGTGTGGGCGAAACTGAATTGCCAGTTGAGCTTGAAACGGTGGCTGTTGAAGTGGTTTGTGCCTTGCATAATCGTATGTATTATGAGGGTATCAAATCTGAAAATGCTGATACATTTAGTGTGTCATTTGTAGACGATGTTTTGCGTGAATACGAAACAGATTTACAAAGGTACCGAGAAAAGAAAGCAAAAGATGATATTGAATATCGTGGAGGAGTGGTGAATTTCTTATGAGGTTTAAACCACTCTTTTTATATTCAAATCAACTGATTGGCGAAGATGAATTATTTAACCCGATTTACGATTTAGTCGAATTTAAAGAAACCACAGGACGGTTTACGACATGGACCGAAAAGGAAGTCGCTTTAGACGTCAGAAACGTGACAACAACGAGCCGAAAGATACTGACAAGGGAATTACAAGCAAACTTGCTTAAAACCTCTAGAATCGAATTTGAAGGCAAATTTCATAACATTAAGGAAATCATAGGCGATGATACAGACCGTTGGCGCATTGTAGTGGTTGACCGCTATGGAAGTGATGAACCGTGAACATTGAATGGCGAGGTGTTGAAGCGTTAAGCAAAAAGCTGCTTGAAAAAAGTGAAGCTGATTTTGCAGAAGTTGGCAGAAAGAATATCCGTGATATTTATTCACGTTCGCAAAAGAATGCTTATAGCGGTGGGAATGTCCCCGCTGAAGGTGGTACGCCTGTAGACACAAATGAATTGCGTATGTCGGCTAAGTATCGTGATGATGAAATGGGGTATTCAGCCCCTTATGCACCGCATGTTGAGTACGGTCATGTGACTAGAAGTGGGAATTTTGTTCCCGGCCAATACTACCTGAAGAAAAGTGTCGATGCACAACGTGAAATTTATAGGCAAGACTTAAAAACCAAGCTAAAGGAGTGATAGCGTGTATCAGAAAATGAGCTTTACAAGCATTATTGCTTCAATTATTAAGCAAGTGCGAGTGAATACAGGTCTACCATGCTACGACAGCGTACCAATTAATGCACAAAGGCCATTCTATGTTGCTGAAATGGTGGGTAGTTTACCTGAAAAAAGCAAAACAATGATGAAAGACCGCTATCAAGTCGTCATGCATGTATTCGCTGAAGGTGGTTCATCGGTGCCGATTTATAATGCCATTCAAAAACTTGAAGAAGCGTTAACTGTTGATATTGAGTTGCCGGATGATTACGAAGTGACGTTGCAAATTCCGACTGGCGTCAATCAGATTATGGATCAAGCTGAGGGCAGTAAACATGCTGTTGTTGGCTTTGATTTTGTTGTGTTTAGCGGATATAAGATGAAAATTTAAAGGAGTGTATAAAATATGTCACAAGAATTAGAAACACAATTAAAAGGACAATTAAACAAAGCGATTGCAGGTAAAGATATTCTCTTATCTGTGTGGGATTCAACTGGATCTAAACTAATTGCGGTCGCAGGCCAACAAGGTCTAACTATCAACCGTGATAAAGATACAATCGAAGTAACTTCTAAGGACTCACAAGGTTGGAAACAAAACATTGTAGGTTTCAAAGAATGGTCAATCGACAATGATGGGGTTTATGTTCGTGACCACGATTCACACAAATTGATGAAAGAAGCTTTTGACGGTGATGACCCAGTATTAATCAAAGTAACTAACCAAAAGGCTAAAACTGACTTATTTGGCGGTTTAGCATTAGTGACTAGCTATCCTATTGAAGCGCCTTATGACGATGCTGTGACGTACACTGTAACCCTTACAGGTACAGGGGCTTTAGTCGACTTAGAAGATACACCATCACCAGCACAAGTCTAGGAGGTAATACATGTTTACAATTGATGACGTAGTTTACAATTTAAAATTTAATAAACGCAAACAAATGATTATTGAAAAACAAACAGGTAAGTCCTTAATGGCTGAATTTAACCAAACAAATGGAATGGTTTCGCAATTAACGTTGCAAGCGATGTTTACCGTTGGTTTAGTTGAAGAAGGGGAAGACAAACCTGTAAATGGACAAAAAGCGATTGATATTTATGACAAAGTATTAGATAACAACGGTTATCAATCATTAGTCACTGCCACTATTAACAAATTTGTGGAAGATATGGGTTTTTTATTCCGCTAGATCTGATTGAATCAGAATTTACGAGTGATAAAGACCTTACACCAAGGGAAATAAAACTAATAGAACTAGCTAGCGACTTTCAAAGCGAAATGGAGCTAGCTTTTTTTGTTGTTGATTTAGGGATGTCCTTATCAGATTACCGGTCATTGACTGAAGCTGAAAAGCTTTTTATCAAAAAACGGAGTGAACAGAAATTCATCCACGATACGACTTGGCATAGAAACGCGACGTTAAATGCTGAAGCTAATATCAACCGTGGGAAAAACAAGAAGTTTATTGACTTATTTCCTAAAACCAACAAGGCAGACCTTGAATATAACCACAAGGCAATTGAAACCGTTCTTGAAATGGATGCGACTCAAGGTAAGTCGTGGGTTGACAAGATTTTCCAAGCGAACGGTATGCAATTAACAAATAATAAAGAAAGGAGCAATTAAATGGCAGATTATGTTTTAAGCGCCAAGTTGACTGCGGATGCTAATGGTTTTTCTAAAGTATTTCAACAAGCAAATCAGCAACTGACCAATTTATCAAAAGGCGTGCAAAATGCCGGGCGTGAGATTACTGGTTTCGGTAAAAATATGACCATTACAGGCGCCGGAATGACAGCAGGGTTCACTGCTCCTTTCTTAAAAGCAATCAAGACCACAGAAGATTTTGAAGCCTCTATGACCAAGGCTGGTGCTATTGCCGGTGCAAGTTCTAGTGAGCTTGATAAAATGACCGAATCAGCATTGGAATTAGGTGCATCAACGTCATTAAGTTCCACAGAAGTTGCAAATGCAATGACTGAAATGGCCGCTAAAGGTTTCGATGCTACGCAAACAATCGCAGCAATGCCCGGTGTAATTTCAGCCGCTGAAGCTTCTGGTGAAGATCTAGCGTTAACTGCTGATACTGTGGCTAGTGCATTGAATGGTTTTGGTCTTGCAGCTAGCGAATCAGGCCGTGTTGCGGATATTTTAGCAATGGCGGCGAATGCAACTGCTGCAGGCGTTGGTGATATGGGTAATGCGTTTAAATATGCGGCGCCTATTGCCAACTCGTTAGGTATTGATATTGAAGAATTGTCAGCTTCAATCGGTATCATGACCAATGCAGGTCTTGAAGGCGGACAAGCGGGTACAACATTAAGGCAGGCTTTTTCTCGTTTAACGAAACCGACGAATGAAGCAGAAACGGCAATGGAAAACTTAGGTTTTTCTGCTGTTGATTCGAATGGTAATTTCAAAGACTTAACCACAATTGTTGGTGAGCTAAACTCATCAATGGACGGTATGACTGAAGCACAGAAAATGGCAGCACTGTCTACTATTTTTGGCACTGAAGCGGCTTCTGGTATGAATATCTTGTTAGCGGCTGGTCAAGAAGAATTAGCTGGTTTAACTGCTGAATTAGAAAATTCAGAAGGGGCTAGTGCTGATGCGGCCGCTCAAATGAAAGATAACTTGAACGGTGCTTTAGAAAATCTAACTGGTGCAATAGAATCAGCAACTATTTCGATGATGAGCAAGTTAACGCCTTTCTTACAAGATTTAGCAAGTTGGGCAACTGGAATCGTTGAACAATTTAACGGATTGAGTGAAGGAACACAAACACTCATCGCCTTTGGGACATTAGGTATTGCTGCATTAGGTCCATTGTTAACTATCATAGGTGTAATGACCATGGGTATCGGTGGGCTGGTAACAGCTATTGGTTTCCTAATTAGTCCAGTTGGCCTTGTGATAAGTGCCATAGTAGCTTTAGGGGCTGTATTTGGACGTCAAATGGCTACCAATGAAGCCTTTAGGACAAATGTATTTAGTGTATTTGAAGCGATTAGAAGCAAAGTTACAGAAGTGATCAATACCCTTATTCCGATAGTGTCAAATCTATGGTCACAAGTTCAACCAGTGCTTGAAAGTTTTGGGTCTAGTATTTCAACTATTTTCCAAAATATTGCACCACAAATCATCCCAACATTACAGAATTTAGGTTCACAGATTGCTACTGTTTTTGAAACGGTATGGGGCATTATCCAAGCGGTAGCGCCTATATTCACTACACTATTTAGCAGTATTATCAATGGATTTAATTCGGTAGGTGGTGCAACTAGCGGTTTTGGTATCAATCTAAGCACCGTTTTAATCGGTGTTAGTCCATTAATAAAAGGGATAATTTTATTGTTCCAAAACTTTGGACCACAAATCGTAAGTGCTTTCCAACAAATCGCAAGCATGGTAATTCCAGTAGTGGCAACAATAGGTACTGCCTTAGGTCAACTAGCAGCGGCAGTTATTCCAATGCTGACACAAGCAATGGCCAGCTTAGTACCAACAGTCATGTTGATTGGTCAAACCTTTATGGCGATTATCACGGCAGTTTTACCAGTTGTAATTTCGCTATTTAATCAATTGGTACCAATCATTATGCAGTTAGTTATGGCATTTATGAACGTGGTAGCGCAAGTAATGCCATTGGTTGCAACTTTAGTGAGTGCTTTACTACCAGTAATCCAAAGCATTATACAAGCGGTAATGAACGTGGTTACATCGGTGGCTCCAGCAGTTATAGCGATAATCCAGATGATTGTTGCAGCAATTAATGCGATGTTACCAATCATCATGTCTATTATCACGATTGTGGTCCAAGTGGTGTCGGCGGTAATTGCTACCATTTCACCAATTGTCGCTTTTATAGGAACTGTAATTTCAGCCATTATGTCAGTGATCACACCAATCATCGTGTTTGTAGCTGGTGTAATTAGTTCCATAATTGCAGTTATTACGCCAATTATTACTGTTGTCACTGGGATATTTAACACAGTTTTCACGGTTGTAAGTGGTATTTGGCAAAACATTATGACCTTTATAGGTTCAGCAATTAATGCCATTGGGCAAATTATCAGTAGTTTGACTGGTATTGTAGGTAGCGTTTTTAACTCAATTTTCAGCACTGTTACTGGCACCATGCAGAATGTATCAAGCACAATCACAAACGTGTTTAGCGCTATTCAAAATGCGTGGACAGGGTTACAAAACTTTGTTAGTGGCGTATTCAGTGGTATCGGTAGTGCGGTCCAGCAACTTGTAAACCAAGTTAAAGGGTTTGTCAACGATGTAATTGGTGGCGTGAATGCTGCAGTTGGTTTAATCAACAAGATTCCGGGTGTATCAATCGGTACAATTCCTTACTTACAACATGGTACCGATAACTGGTCTGGTGGTTTTGCAATGATGAACGAAGGTGGCCGTGGTGAGCTTGTAAACTTACCGAATGGTGCCCAAGTAATTCCGCACGATGTCAGCATGCGCTATGCTCGTGAAGCTGGACGGATGAACGCTGATAACACTGGTAGTAAATACGTATTCAGTGGGACAGATACAAGTAGAATTGAAAGCTTGCTAACTAGAATTGCGGAAAGTGGCTCACAGATTATCCTTGATACAGGCGAATTTGTAGGGGCTACATATCCACAATACGATAGAGTAGGCGGAAGTCATGCAAGTTTAGTAGAAAGGTGGGGTGGATAATGGAACAAATCATTGAAAAGATTAATTTTGGTGAATTTGACAGCCAAAAGCGCAAAATGCACTTGTTAGAACGTTCCGCCCCAACGCCTGCCAGAAAAGAGAAACGGAAATCACTAGCGTATATGCAGGGTGATTACGATTTTTCTGGACTAGACGGCCAAGAGTATCACGAAAACCGTGAATTATCATATACATTTTACGTGTTAGAACGTGATTACGATTATCGTAAACATAATCAGACGGTAATTGAAAATGAATTGATGAGATATGGCGAAATGCCGCTGTATGATAGCTATTCAGTTGGTTATTACTACCAAGCGAAATGTATGGGGGTGCGTGTAACAGATGATCACTTATCCAACAGATTAATTATCGAAATTACTTTCAAAGGATATCCTTTCAAAACAAGTATTTTACCAGAGGGTCATGATATTTGGGATTTATTTAATTTTGACTTGGATGTTAGTCAGTCTACCAGTTTTGAATTTAAATCGAATTGGAGTAATTTCAAGCAATTAAATGTTGGCGACTTGGCTACCTATGGCGCGTGGGCAACTCAATATTATGATCCTAATACCTCAACTGGCGGTGGCGCTAGTATTAGTCCTAGATTTCATGGGATTACTTATAGAATTGTGGATAAGATTGCGGTAAAATTCTCTGATTTAAGGCCATCTAGGTATGCTTATAAGCTAGCTAACCATGATGGCTGGCTACTAGAACAGGATATATTGCAAGCTCAAACTGAGTTTTTGGATATTATCTTAGTAAATTCAGGAATTGCTGACGTACCACCTAAAATCACAACCAACCACAAGGTCACAATTGTGCGTGGCAATGAGATTTATAACTTAATGCCCGGAACGTACGAGACAGAACAATTCGTTTTAAAATCGGGCGAAAATAGCCTGCAACTATATATCCCTAATGTTACTTTAAAGATTGATTTTACTTGGTATAAGGAGCTGATTTAATGTATCGTGTGACAATTTATGATGGACCAGACGACCCAGTTGGGGAACTTATCCATATGGACGGTGCTAAAATTCGAAAAGCTCCTTTTAAGCTGCATTTGAAAAAAGAAGGTATTGATGATGTTTTAATAAAGATGAATGTCAACAATCCCGGATGGCTTAAGATGCACCCAAAACGTACACTGATTGAAATTTATAATGAACGTACAGGTAACTATATTTTCAAGGGTAGAGTATTAAAACCCACAAGAAAAATGAATGAAACTGGCATTTTTACAAAAACTTTTGCTTGTGAGGGTAGACTAGCCTATTTACATGATTCAGAGCAATCGTGGGAGAAAGTGCAAGATACAACTATTGCGGATTTTTTCAAAAAATTGATTGAAAATCATAATGAGCAAGTAGAACCTTATAAGCGTTTTAAAGTTGGACGTGTAACGGTCAAAAACAGCACTGATAACGTTTATAGGTATATCGGATATGGTAGCACCTATGATGAGATTAAAGAGGACCTAATGGACTCTCTAGGCGGATATTTGCAGTTGCGTGATGAGCCAGACGGTACCTATATTGACTACCTTGAGGGAATTGGGGAAGTTAGAGAAGAACCTATTCATCTGAAGAATCGGCTGCAATCTTTTGAAAGTGAAATTGACCCAACTGAAGTAATCACTAGAATTCGAGTGTTGGGCACAACGATTGATGAAGAACCAGAAGAAGGTGCAGAAGAAACACAAGCTGTTAGTACCCCTAGAATCACCATGGCTAGTGTGAATAATGGTCTTGATTATATTGTGGATGAAGCGCTAGAAAATGAATTTGGTATTCAATACGGGACTATTATTTATGATGACGTCCGTGAGCCGACAACACTTTTAAATCGTGCCAAATCGTACAGAGATGCACAGCAATCAGCCAAAATAAGCTACTCAATTACAGCGTTGAATATTGACTTAATCAGAACTGATGTTGAAGCTTTGGTCCTAGGGAATACTTATCCAATTATGGCCAACATTGAATTTAACACAGTTGATTATTTGCAGATTGTTGAAATGATAATTGATTCTGAAAACTTACAGAAACACCAATTGACAGTCGGATCTACATTCAAGACTTTAACGCAATATCAAACGCTGCAAGCTAAGCGCTTAACACAAGTGTACACGCTGAAAGCAACAGTTGATAGGCAGTCTAGACAGTTGAATTTAGTCTCTTCTGGTCAAAAGCAACTTTCGGAACTGTACAATGCCGTTTCTGAAAATGCTGGTAAAGTACCAGACATCGAGAAACAACTAAAACAGATTTTAGAAAGCCTTGAAAATGGCGGTGGAAGTGTTGTTGATGAAAACGGTTATGCAACCAATAGAGTTTTCCCAGTCGACTACACTTTAGAGGGCGTTAACTTTTTCGTTCGTGAAGGTAAAGCAGTTGGCTCAATCGAATATGACATGACCTATGGCATGCGCGATGGCGTGCTGCATAGCGGTCATGATATTGGTACTAATGGCGATAGAAACTACACAGCCCACGCAACGACTGATGGAGTTGTCCGTAAGGCTGAATTTATGACTGGCGGAATTGGTAATGCGGTATACGTGGAACATACTGGTGACAAGTTCTGGTCAAACTACATGCACTTGAAATCAATCAGCGTGTCAGTGGGTCAGACCGTAAAAGCTGGAGACGTTATCGGTGTAATCGGTGGTACGGGCGGAGATTACGCACCGCACTTGCACTTTGAAATTAGTCCAGATGGGAACTTCCACAGTGGTGGGAATACAGTGAATCCACAAGCGTACCTTGGAATTACTGGAGATAATACGACAACGTTGCCGAGACCAGTTTAGGAGGGATTTTTATGAATGTTTATAAAGTATTGCCTAACTATTATGATAGAGATATGACAAACGCAATTATCGTGGTAGCCAGAAATAAAAATACTGCACTAGAAATAGCCAAAAAAGGGAATCCTTTTGATGTTAGAATTCCCTTAGAGTATCAAAATAGAGTGATTTGGTGGAAATACGAGAAAGAACAATATCCGTTAATAGTAGAAGAAGTAGATCTAACTACACCTCATGTGGTGTTAGCTGAATGGATAGAATAACTAAAAGTTGTATTCTATTTTGTCTACACCCTTAACCATAATAATGTCGGAAGTTGCTATTATATCTTGATTAGTGAAAGACTTAATAGTTGGATTGTAGTTCAGACTTAACCCAAACTCTTTTCTTAAGCTTAGGATTAACTCATGAGCTATTTGTCGAATTGACGAAAGATGTAAATATTTAAAGGGTTCACCCTTTTCATAGGTATGAGTATTTAAGGGACCATTTTCTCTGTATAACATGCTGGAAATCCCTTTAGATAGTTGGTAAAAGTCTTCTGGTAAGCTTTTGTCTATATGTGCCCCTCCATCTTTATTAGCAACGTATGTAATTAATTTTTTTCTACTAAAGGAAGTGGGGGCGCTTGTAAGTACATTCTGGCTATACCACGTATCAAAAGAAACCCATTTTCTATTATTAGATTTAGTGAAGGTCGGAATAAACCAGGGTTCGCTTATATATTGATTTGAATCCGCCTGGACAAATACTTCTACTGGAATCACTAACCCGATCTGAAAAACTACGTTCTTTGGAGATGAAACGGTAGTTAAAAATTTCATAGATTCCTTTCTATTTAATAATTGTAACAGGCTTTGAGAAGTTTTTGTGTCATGTACTAAAACTCGGATATTAGTTGCAATTTGTTTCGCATATTTAAAATTTCCAGAATCAAACATTTTACAATTATTTATTAAGAATTCTAATTGTTCTTCTAGAGCTTCGATATAGTCAGATGATTCCCGCTCAATATTGATATTTTTCAAAAATAAAACCTCCTTTCTTATAAAGGAGTATATCAAATAAACAAGGCATTAAGACCACAAATATATTTTGTGGTCTTTTTTAATACAAAAATAAAGGAGTGTTATATTTGGCGTACGAAAATAGAGATTATACCCATTTGTCAGAAAGTGAAAAACAGAATATTAACCTGATTGCCGAAGCAATAAGACATAAGGTATACGGTATTGATGTTCGAGAATCAATCGCATTAGCAATCGAATTAATGCTAGATATTTTCAGTAAAGAAAACAATGACGCTTATGCAGAAGTTGTAAAGGCTAGAAATGGATTTGGCAGTTTAGATGAGCGATTAGATAATATGTTAGCAGATATGCAAAATATATCAGTAAGTCAAATCAATAAAAACTTAGGTAAGATTGACCAAACGTATTTAACAGACGAACTGATTGCTCAAATTGCGGGTACTACCGCTATTAATGCTATACCTGCTGATAATAGTTTGACCACTA
This sequence comes from Aerococcus sp. L_32, assembly GCF_050689315.1. Lineage (NCBI taxonomy): Bacteria > Bacillati > Bacillota > Bacilli > Lactobacillales > Aerococcaceae > Aerococcus > Aerococcus sp. L_32. The sequence continues at coordinate 6,776 of NZ_JBOEQF010000004.1, read as the reverse complement.
CTCAATTTGTTGACAAATCTGTCACGCCTGAAAAAACTAGTTTTATAAAAAAATCAACGAATATAATTCCATTCTCAAATCTAAAATATGATACAGCATTAGACAGTAGTGGTGAGATTTCAAAAACAGGATACGTTACGACGGGTTATTTACCATTAAAGGCGTTTGAAAGTCTTCAAACTGCGTATGTGAGTAGTTGGTACTCTTACAACTCGAGTTACGGGTATATCCTTCCGGGTACAGGTAATGTGCCCGCAGTAGGTGGGGATAGATATATTAGGTTTGTATTTTTGGAAACATACCTCGACAAAGTGCAAGTTAACAAAGGCGAAACTTTATTACCTTACGAATCGCCCTATGGATACATTATTGATTCGATGGTAGATGGAGTTTCTATAAAAAATGGCGCTGTGACTTCTGATAAAATCGCAGAAAATACAGTTACGAAATCTAAGATACCTCTTTACGAAATTGGCACCGCTGAAATTTCAGATGGTTCTATGATTCCAGAAAAAACTAATTTTTTTAAAAAGAGTTCAAACTTGTTTAATAAGAACAACGTGACAATAGGGAACATATCAGCTTCAACAGGAGAGTATATTTCTGGAACTAATAGAATTAGTGAAAAAATATATGTTGACAAAAATGCTGATTATATTTACAAAGGCTCGGCTGTACGGGTATATTTTTATGACAGAAACGGAAAAATGATAAAAAATATTTTAAACAGCAGCGCAGATGAAATTTTAAAAATCACAACTACAAGCGACACTGTATATTTAGTATTTGTCATGAATTTCAGCAAAGTTAGTACTTTGCAAGTAAACAAAGGTGCGACTTTACTTGATTACGAAGATTATTATGTGACTTTGAAACCGGAACTTTTAGAAAAAACAAACAAGCATTTCGAGTTCGCAAGTAAGGAAATTATAGGAGATTACTTCCCAGTAACTAAAACTCAATTAAACATTGCCAATGTTGATGGAATTGATCACGATAGTTTAACAGTATCTCAATTAGATAATCTTTGGTCTACACTAACTACTGATTATCCTCAATATGTAACTAAAACAGATCTAGGTTATGACGCTAGTGGTACTTTTAAAATTTATGAATATGATTTTAAACCAAGCGAAATCGTTACCGCAAGAGGTAGCAAGTTCAAAGAGTTACCAACGATCCTTCTCACTGGCGGTACTCATGGGAATGGCGGAGCTGGTGACAATCACGAAATGCTAGTAGGGCTATACTATTTCTTCAGAGATATTTGCGAAAACTGGCTTGAAAATGAACAACTTTACTATTTTAAAAACTTTGTCAACTTCAAAGTTATTCCATACGTAAACCCTTGGGGAATTGAAAACCGTTCTCGGAAAAATGCAAACGGGGTAGATATTAACCGAAACACAGATTTTGGTCACGTTGTGTTTTCGGACACAACTAGAAACGATTATGGCGGAACAGCGCCTTGGACGGAGCCTGAAACTAGATATGTACGAGATATGATTTTGGCTAACCCTAATGCCATTTTCTATATAGATTTCCACACGACTGGCGGTAATCAAGCTCAAGACAAGTTGATGTATTGTAGTATTCATCCAGATAGTCTGATTAACTATCCGTCAATGACATCTATTACAGATTTAAGCAATCGGTGGAACGCTCGAAACATTAGCGGTTTAAATAGTGGTATTCACGGGTACATAGTTGACTATGCCAGCCAAGCAGATTTAGGCAGTTGGTCTACTAAAGTAGCTGGGGTCAACGGGGGCATTATCGAAGCGTTCCCAAATTTTGAAGGAAGTTTAGTGGAGTCGCATGGCGCTGAAATAATGGAAATGGCGCAAGAAGAAATCGGACAATTTATTTGGGCTTCATTGAAATATTTCAAAGAAAGATAAGCAACCACTAGCGTGATTACTTTTTTATTTTTGAAAGGAGCGTGAGAAATGAATAAAAGTAAAGATCAGGTATCCTGTCAGACGCCCAAACAATATGCTATATTATAATAAAAGTTTGGGAGTGGGTTTTATGACTGATGCACAGTTTCAAAGGTTACTTGACGCTATAACTGGCATAATCGTAGATATGCCAACGTGGTTAAGTTTGATTTTAGGTTCATTGTTGACAATTTTGACTAGTATAATTTTTTCATTATATGAGAGTTTCCAAAATAAAAAGTTCAAAGAAAATCAAATTGACAGTTTAAAAATGCGGCTAAACAATTATCTCAATTTTTTGATTACAGAAAAAGATACTGCTTTGTTAAAAAAGGAGCTAGTGCTAGAGGTTGCATGTAAAATTGAAAAGGAATTAGAATCTCTATTAAGTTTACAAAATGAATTAAAATTAAATACAGACGATATAAATAAGGTTATGATAAATCCTATTCTTATTAAACAATATGTATTGATAGATTTTAACCCAAGCTTCGATGGGTTGTCCCCTTCAATGGTTAGAGCAACTAGAGACAATGCTAAAAAAATTAAATCAGTAATTTCAAAAATATAATTAATAAAGAGGTTAGTTTTTTTCTAACCTTTTTTTGTTGCATAAATTTAGAAAGGAGCGTGAGAAATGACAATTAAAGATGAGATTTTACAAGAAAAGTCGAGAGGTTCGTTTCCATTTTTTGGGTTCTCCATTGCAATACTTAGTCTATTCTATGGAGGTTTTCTGCTCATATTTGGGGACTACATGCACAGTTTATTTAGCAAGCTATTCGACCTAATTCCTGATTGGCCTATTGCGCTTTGGCTAATCGGGAGTGCATTAATAAAACTAGTGGGTATTCATAAAAGACAAAAGCAGCTTATGCGTATCGGTATCGTACTCCTTAGCGCCGTTTGGACAGCGATTGCCGCAGTATATACTGTATTTAGCTTCACTACGGGCTATCCAAGTCCATCATTCTTATTCCTGATATTTATAGTGGTAGTATGCTATAGAGTATCTAAGAAGGGTGACTTTGGTTAATGGAGGTTAATGAGTTACTAACTGTACTCATTGGTGGTGGGGGTGTCGGCGCAATCATCGCTGCAGTTATGACCAGACAAACAGCAAAAGACAAGAATAAAATTGACTTACTCGATAGGACCTACAAGGAAATAGAACGACTTGAGGCCAAACTAAAAGAAGCAGAGGAAGAACTGGATAAAGAACAGGACGCGAACGAAGAACTTCGTAAGGTGGTAGCTGACTTGAAAGAGAAGGTAAGCATTTTACGTATTGAATTAAAGACATTGAAAGGGGAATAGATAATGGACATTTTAAATTATGTCGTGCAAGAAGGACTGGTCATGATTCCAGTCCTTTTTATTATTGGTGAGATTGTGAAAGGTACTGAATTACTATCAAATAAATGGATACCATTAGCTGTGCTGATTATTAGTATCGGCTTTACGCCACTAGTGTTAGGTTTTTATACCGCTGATAACATTGTCCAAGCTGTACTAGTAGCTGGTGTAACTGTGTTCGGTAATGAATTGATTAAGCAATCAAGTAAAGGAGATGGTGAGTAATGTCTTACACAATTCAACAAGCCCTAACCTTGATAAACAAAGGTACTAAAGGTTTGAACAACCCACAATGGATTATCGAACATTTCGTGGGTGCAGCAGGTCAAGCATGGGGGAATGCTAACTACTTTAAATCAGTATATCGTGGCGCTTCAGCACATTACTTTGTAGATCCTAACAATATTGTACAAGTGGTAGAGGACGATACGCCAGCGTGGCATGTTGGAGATGGATATCGAACTGGTAAAGGTACTTACAATGGTTACCATGGTTATGGTGCAACAAACAACAACTCAATCGGTATTGAAATGTGCCAAGACGCTTCAACCGGTAAAGACGTTTGGCATTGGGAATTCGACCCTGAAACTGTCAAACGTGCTAAGTGGTTAACTAAACAATTACAGAAAAAATATAATATTCCAGATGATCGTGTAATTCGCCACTACGATGTTTCGGGTAAAATCTGTCCAGGTAACTGGCAATGGAATGACTGGCAAAAGTGGAAACAATTCAAAGCTGAATTGGCTGGGTATAAAGTGGCACAACAAGCTACAAACACAACTCAAAATGACGGTTATGTTTCTGTTACTGCTAAAATGCACAAGGTACAAACCGGTGAAACTTTAGGTACAATTGCTAAGAAATATGATATGACTGTTGACAACTTGGTCAAATGGAACAAACTAGAAAATCCTAACCTTATTTTCCCAGATTCAAAACTATACGTGGCTAATCCAACAACCATGAAATCAACTGGTCAACAACTGTACTTACCAGCAATTGCTTCAACTTGGAGAGTGTATAATGCCAATGGTCCTTACACCACCGGTAACGAGGTTCACACACTGACACCTTCGGCTTTCGGTGGTTTAACTTACGATATTCTAGGCAACCCGGCGCCACACGTTTACTTGATTAAGACAAGCGTCAAAGGTACAGTAGCTATCTATGCCGGACCGGGAACAGGCGCTACTATCACTGGCAAAGGCGGTAGTGTTGCTAACAGGACTAAGAAACTATACTTACCTGCAAGCGCTGATACTTGGCGAGTATATCGTGTCAAAGGTCCTTATACAGTTGGGAATGAGATCCATCTATTAACACCAAAAGCGTATGGTGGGTTAAGTTATAATATCGTAGGTAACCCAGCAAAAGATATATACTTAATTGACACAGAGATCAAAGGACGAGTGGCGATTTATGCTGGGTCAGGTACTGGGGCAACAATTAAATAGTTTTAAATTAGTAGAGGTAGTGGGCTTAGTTGTCTGCTACCTCTTTTTTTATTTTGTTAATTCGTTATAAATTGTGTTATATAATGTTAAACTTTATCAAATTATGCTAATTTTTATAGCATATCTATTTCATTTTTATATTTAGTGTAGTATATTTTAGTTAACGAACAAACTAGACAACTCTTCGGGGTGTATCTAAATAAAAGGAGGAATAGATATGTATACTGCAAACCAAGTTTCCGATTGGTTTCTAGTTAAGCATTCGTCAGAGATGCAAACAGACGATGCTAATGACGAATATCTTACTCAGATGAAATTGCATAAGCTTCTATATTACGCACAAGGAGTAAATTTAGCTTTATTTTCAGAAAAGCTCTTTTCTGAAGACTTACTTGCATGGAGACATGGTCCGGTTGTAAGAGAAGTTTACGAAAGATTTAAAGGACAAAGAGAAATTGGAGAAGAAATTTCTGATGAAGAACTTGAAAATTATGAAGAAATTTCTGATGACCTTGATAATAGAATGGTATTAGAGGTAGTATATGAAACATTCGGTGGATACAGTGCTGCTAAGCTACGTAATATGACTCATGAAGAAACTCCATGGATTGAAGCGTATGAGAGTCGGAATGAAAACGATGTTATCTCTGAGTCAACAATAAAAACATATTTCGAGAATCATATTGTAGAGAAATAGTAATTCAATGGCAAAAATCAATTTTAAAAATGAATATGAGAAGCAAAAAGCAACTATAACAAACCTTGCTCTTAGAGAAGCTCGACAGCCTGTATATATAACTTTTAATTTTAGCTTTATGACTAACTCAAATGAGTTCAACTTTAAAAATGATAACTTAACAAGTGATCATAAAGATTATATTTTTAGACGATTGTTCGAACTGTCCAATAAAGATATGGTAAGTCTCACGGCTAATACCAATAAAAAATGGGGATTAGAAAGTTTAAAGTTAAAAGAGTTGAGTAATAAAGACAAAATAAAACAAATGAGCTTGCATACGAAATTTCAGGATTCCGTTCGAAATGAGTTATCTGGAGAAAAGTTTTGGGTATTCAGATTATGTCCAAATAACAATCCTTACCCCACAAGAATAATTGGAAAAATGATTGATGATACATTTTACATGATGTTCCTAGATCTAGAACATGAGTTATACGCTAAAAGAAAATAGTATTAATCTGAAAACTTTTGTAAATTATTTATCTCCCCCTCACCCTAACCGGTAGTGGCAAATTTTCCATTAAAATAACTCATATTATTTATGTGCTTCGCTCCCAACTCAGCACGTTAAAAGCCCTCAATGCTTGTTTAGGTGGTTGGGGCTTTTTTTGTATTTCCTGTTATAATGTATTCGGTGATAATATGAAATTAATATCAAAAAATAAAGTGAGTAATACATTCAGCATACCTACATGGTTAAAATCAAAAGGATACACCTCAAACTTCGACTATGCTAAGTTAACCACTTATGCCGGTAGTCCCGTGTACAGTCTATTTAGATTAATAGATGATAAATACATTACCTATGCAATCGTGGTAATTGACGGATATGGATATGTATTTGAGATGACCAAAGGCAGCAGGGATGTTGTTAGTGAGTTTGAACAGGAAATATCTACATTAATATAGAAAAAGCCCCTATAAAACAAGGGGCAAAAAAGGGGCAAATATTTTTCTCTTTTATATCTGTGGTGACCTGTGATAAACTTAAAAAGTTGATTTTATACATTTTCTACTTATAGCGATGTCTAGTTAAAGCTTTCATCAGTGTCAGTTTATCCAGTAGCTGCTGAATAATTTGATATTCAAAGAGCGCTTGAACTTAAGGTTCAGGCGTTTTTATTTTGCCCGAAAAAAATCCTATTATGAGTCTAGAACAGCTTAGGCTAGCGCTGCTATTTAGGCAGAAAGATAAGATGGATGTATCTGTGATGTCATATCGTATGTTTTAGGACAGACTATAGTCGCAATGATTGACAGGAAGCCATTCTTCGTTGAAAATAG
>NZ_JBOEQF010000003.1:0-39481 GCF_050689315.1 Aerococcus sp. L_32 | reverse complement strand
CATGATTGAAGCGATTAAAGGGATTAGCTTTGAAGTCAATCAAGGCGAGATTGTTTCCCTAATCGGTTCCAATGGTGCGGGTAAATCCACAACCTTACGGACAATTTCAGGTATCAAACCAGCTAAAAGTGGTCAAATTCTTTATGAAGGACAAGATATCCTAAAATCAAACGCAATGAAGATTGTAAAAGCAGGTATTTCTCAAGTACCTGAAGGGCGTCACGTATTTAAAGGGATGTCAGTTAAGGAAAACCTTCTGATGGGTGCTTACACTCGTAAAGACCGTGATGGCTTAAAAGAAGACATGGAAAAATCATTTGAATACTTCCCAATTATTAAAGAGCGTTTAAATCAAGACGCAGCGACTTTATCAGGCGGGGAACAACAAATGGTGGCTATGGCAAGAGCCTTGATGGCTAAGCCAAAACTATTATTGTTAGATGAGCCTTCAATGGGGTTAGCGCCTTTGTTCATCCAACAAATCTTCAACATCATTGAAGAAATCAAAGAGGCCGGTACCACTGTTCTATTGATTGAACAAAATGCCAAGCAAGCGTTAAGCATTTCTGACCGTGCTTACGTTATGGAAACTGGTAAAATCTTATTATCAGGAACTGGTCAAGAATTATTAACTTCTGAGAAAGTACAAGAAGCTTATCTTGGTGGGGCAATGGTATAGATTTATATAATCTTAATATAAGCGTTGAGTAATCGTAATAGTTTACTCAACGCTTTTTATGTATAATGCAAGGGAAAAATGGACCAATTATGGCCTAAAATTAGATGTATGCAAGGGGGTGACAATATTTTGGCAAAGAAAAAGAAACAAACAAGACGCAGATTAAAGGGTTGGAAAGGTTGGTTCAAAGGGTATCAACAAGCATTCAGGCTAATTTTCAAAAAAAGAAAATATAAAAAAATACGATATCTTTCGAAGAAGAAACGTACGCAACGTCGTAAAGAAATGTGGTTAGGAACACTTGCGATTCTTGGATTAATGCTATTTTTCCTTTCCCGAGACTATCAAGGAGCACCCACGCCAAGTGAGGCCTCCAGTGAAGAGGTGGAAATGATATATACGGACCAAGAATTTGTGGATTTAATTGGTCAATATGCAATAACTGAATATCCTAAATCTCATGTATTACCAAGTATTGTCACTGCCCAAGCAGTATTAGAATCTAATTTTGGTAAAAGTCAATTATCCAGTGAGTATTTTAATTTATTTGGCCGTAAATCGTATAGCCCAAATGATCCAAGTGTAGATTTACCCACACAAGAATTTGTGAATGGCCAATATATTACGATTGATGAGCCTTTCCGGGTTTATACATCTTGGGAAGAATCAGTAGCTGATCATGGAAGGTTACTTGCAAACGGCACTTCATGGAATGAAACACATTATAATGGTGTTTTGAATGCAAGGTCGTATAAAGAAGCTGCCTATGCCTTGCAAGAAGCTGGGTATGCTACCGATCCTAATTATGCGGAATCTTTGATAGATGTGATAGAAAGATACGAATTAACTCGATTTGATAACCAGGTTCAATAGGTTAAGGGAAAGAAAATTCATTTGCAATGGTTGCTATTCAAGTGTATTATAAAAGATGAACAATATTTCGGTATATTGTACTTTTTACAGGGGGTAAAACCGTGGCAAAGACTAAGAGCTATAAGGACATTGCATATCAATACCTAAAGGAACAAATCGATAGTAATTTGCTATTACCAGATACACACTTAAAAGAAGTGGAAATTGCAGAAACGCTAGGCATGAGTCGTACGCCGGTTCGAAAAGCCATGGCACAACTTGCTGAAGAAGATTATATTCGTATTGAACAATACAAGGGTGCGGTAGTAGCAAAAAATGCTCTAAACGCACGAGCAATTGTGGAACGTCTACAATTTATTGAATTGTTAACGATGAATCTCTTCCAGCAAATGCAAAACAAAGATGTCCAGGTAGACACCGAACGCGTTGAAGAATTGAAACAGAATATTTCTGAATCACTTGCAGCATATGACTTGGAAACTTACTTTGATACTGAATTCAAAATGTTTACCTATTTGGTATCCTTCTATCCGAATTCATACTTTAGACAGGTTACCTTGAATACAATTCAACCCCTACATGAATTGTACATAAAAGAATCCAAGGAGGACCACTCAGCCTTCAAACGTGAAGCGAATGATTTAAAAGAAATCTATCCAACGATGCTGAAAGCTTTAGTACATAAAGATTATGCGATGGCGCGTAAACAAGCCCGCATCTGGATAAACCAATTAATTCTTTATCAAATCAATAAATAAGTGAGAGACGAATCTGAAAAGGTTCGTCTTTTCTTATGACATCAGCTTATGTCGCACCTTGTTTAATCGGGTTCCAAAAACCAGAGATGACTGCGTTTCAGATTAGTTTGTAACTGACTGCGTAGTCACTACACTAATCTTTCAGTGTTGTTGAGCTGAGCGGTCTCGCTCACACCTTGTTTAATCGGGTTCCGCAAACCAGAAATGACTGCGTTTCAGATTAGTTTGCAACTGACTGCGTCAGTCACTTCACTAATCTTCCAACGGTTCATTTCTACCGGTTTATGTCGCACCTTGTTTTCGTTGAACAGGTGTTCTATTAATGGTATCCTTAACAGTGAAACTATACGGGGAAGGTGGCCTAATGATGGCATTGAATCAATTTACGAAGGGGCTTAATGATCGACAAAAGGAAGCTGTTGAGCATACCGAAGGGCCGCTATTAATTATGGCTGGTGCGGGCAGTGGGAAGACGCGTGTTTTGACCCACCGCATGGCATATATTTTAAGTGAGAAAAATGTAAATCCTTGGAATATTTTAGCGATTACCTTTACCAACAAGGCCGCTAAAGAGATGAAAGAACGGGTGTCTGCCCTTGTAGGACCTGACGCTAACGATATATGGGTGTCTACATTCCACGCTATGTGTGTACGAATTTTAAGACGAGAAGCGGAAGCGATTGGCTTTACGCGGTCATTTACCATTGCGGATCCATCTGAACAACAAACCCTAATCAAACGTATTATTAAGGAATTGAACTTAGACAAGGACAAGTTTTCTTATAAAATGTTGTTAGGGCGTATTTCTGATGCGAAAAATAACTTAATGCTGCCTGACGACTACCGCCAAAATTATTCAGGCTACATCGAAGACGTGGTGGCGGATGTATACGAACGCTACCAAAAAGGGCTACAAGCAGCGCAATCTTTCGATTTCGATGATTTAATCATGTATACCGTTAAATTATTCGACCAACAACCAGATATCTTGAAGTATTACCAACAAAAGTTCCACTATATCCACGTGGATGAGTACCAAGATACCAATGAAGCCCAATATAAATTGGTAAAACAATTAGGTGACTACTTCCACAACGTTTGTGTGGTAGGGGACGCGGACCAGTCTATTTATGGTTGGCGTGGTGCCAATATGGAAAATATCTTGAACTTCGAAAAGGATTACCCAAAATCAACCACTATCCTATTGGAACAAAATTACCGGTCTACTAAAAATATCTTGCAGGCGGCCAATAATGTCATTAATAAAAACACCTATCGTAAGGATAAGACCCTTTGGACAGATAATGACCAAGGTGAATTGATTTCTTATTATCGGGCGCAAAATGAGCGTGACGAGTCCAACTATGTCATCGGTAAAATTAAAGATGCTATCAAAGGACTAAACAAGCGTTACGGAGACATTGCCATCCTGTATAGAACCAATGCCCAGTCCCGTGTAATGGAGGAGAATTTGGTCAAGGCCAACATGCCTTACCGGATCGTTGGCGGTTTGAAATTCTACGACCGCAAGGAAATTAAAGACATTCTAGCTTACCTACGTCTACTGGCCAATCCGTCTGATAACCTATCATTTACGCGGATTATCAACGTGCCTAAACGTGGTATTGGACCAGGAACCCTAGATAAATTAAACACATTCGCCAACCAGCAAGGGATTTCCCTTTTACAGGCGGCAACCCTAGTCGACCATTCACCAATCACTGGTAAAGGTGCTACGAATTTAAAGGCTTTCGGCAAGATGATGGCCAATCTCCAAGCACAACGCGAATTCTTAGCCATCCAAGACTTAGTCGAGGAAATTTTAGCGCAAACCGGCTACTTAAAAGACTTAGAAAATCAAAAAACACTTGAAGCTGACGCCCGCATCGACAACATTCACGAGTTCATTTCGGTAACTCAAGAGTTCGACAAACGTTGGGAAGCTGAGCAAGAAGACCGCGAACAAGCAGCGCAAATTGCGGCCCAAGAAGAAGCGGACCGGCCGACAGAATTACAAGAAGCTAGCCTCAACAAAAGCGACGTTAATCCGGAAAATGACCCACTCAATCCAGATGGTAGCTTCAATTTATTCGACCTTGAAGGGATTCAAGCAGAACTTGATGGTGTGATTGACAACAATCCTGCTGAAGATGATGCCTTGATGGGCTTTATCACGGACTTATCATTGGTATCAGATTTAGACAACCAAGAAATTGACCAACAAGGGGAATTGACCTTGATGACCTTGCATGCTGCTAAGGGACTTGAGTTCCCAATTGTTTTTATTATTGGGATGGAGGAGGGCATGTTCCCACTAGCCCGTGCTGCTAAGGAAGAGTCTGAACTTGAAGAGGAACGCCGACTTGCTTATGTAGGCATTACTCGAGCGGAAGAGAAATTATACTTAACCAATTCATTGTCACGGTTGCTTTACGGGAAATACCAATCCAACCCAGTGTCGCGATTTATCGCAGAAATTGATGACGAATTATTAGATGACAGCGAAAATGAGCGGTCTGTTTTCCAACCATCTGGTGGTAGTCAATCAGACTTGCCATTTGGTTCAGGCTCAACGTTTGCGGCGGATTATGCTAGCAAACGTAAACGGGCGTCCAACACCTATGAAAGAGCCAATGCCAAGTCTTACTATGAACGGAAGAAAGAAGCGAAACGGTCAGTATTTGACCCAGTTACCGCTAATAAAGATATTAAAACAGTGGATGGTCCAGTGACTTGGGCTATCGGCGATAAAGCCGTCCACAAAAAATGGGGTGTTGGGACAGTTGTCAAGGTTTCAGGAACTGGCAACGACCAAGAGTTAGATATCGCTTTCCCTAATCAAGGAATCAAGCGTCTATTATCTGCCTTCGCCCCAATTGAGAAACAAGCTTAAATTATCCATCACGGAATAAAAGGAGATTGAACGATGACAAAGGATGACCAACAAAGTATTGATGTTGCCCGTATTGAAGCCTTAACCCATCTCTTGAATGACTATGCCTACCAATACTACGCCTTAGATAATCCAACGATTTCAGATGCCGAATATGACAAACTTTACCGTGAGTTGCAGGATTTAGAAGCCAAGTACCCGACCTTTATTCAAGCTGAATCACCAACGCAACGGGTGGGGGACGTTGTAAGTGAAGCCTTTACCAAGGTAACCCATTCACAACCTATGATGTCTCTAGGTAATGCCTTCAACTTTGACGAAGTGGCCAAGTTCGTTGAAGATGCCAAAAAGAATGTCAATGGCCAAGTGCGCTTTGTCTGTGAATTAAAAATCGACGGCTTGTCCGTAGCCATTCAATATGAAAATGGCCGTTACGTCCGGGCAGCCACTCGGGGTGACGGGTTTGTTGGGGAAGATATTACCAGCAATGTTCGTACCATTAAATCCGTCCCAATGAAACTCCGCCAAGATATTGATATCGAGGTGCGCGGCGAAATCTATATGCCTAAGGATGCCTTTTTGGCTTTAAATGAAAAACGTGAAGAAGCGGGCTTGCCGACTTTCGCTAACCCAAGGAATTCAGCGGCTGGATCCATCCGTCAATTGGATTCAAAAGTCACAGCCAGTCGTAATTTGAATATTTTCTTATACTCAGGGGTCTTTTCTGACCAATTACCGATCAAAAGCCAACAAGACTTGTTCCAACATTTCCCAGACTATGGCTTGCGCGTAAACCCGCTAACTAGAGTGTGTGAAACTTTTGAAGAAATACAAGCCTACATCGAAGAAATGACTGCTAAACGTCACGAATTGTCTTACGGGATTGATGGCATTGTCATCAAAGTAGATGACTTCGCTGACCAAGAGACGCTGGGTTATACAGTAAAAGCACCTAAATGGGCTATTGCTTATAAGTTTCAAGCTGAAGAAGTCGAAACGACGATCCGTGATATTGAATGGACGGTTGGGCGTACGGGTGTAGTGACCCCAACTGCCATTATGGAACCAGTTTTATTAGACGGGTCAACCGTTCAAAGGGCTAGCCTCCATAATATGGACTTGATTGAAGCCAAAGATATCCGCCTAAAAGATACAGTGATTATCCATAAAGCTGGAGATATTATTCCAGAAGTGGTGACGGTTGTTTTAGACAAGCGTCCTGAAGATTCAACGCCGTATCCAAAACCAACGACTTGTCCGGTTTGCCATAGCGACCTAGTCCATTTAGAGGATGAAGTGGCCTTGAGATGTGTGAACCCAGCTTGTCCAGCCCAAGCAAAAGAGAAGTTGTACCATTTCGTGTCCCGAAACGCTATGAATATTACCGGTGTTGGCCCATCTGTCCTAGAACAAATGTATGACAAGGCCAATGTCCATAGTCCAGCAGACTTATACCAAGTCAAGAAAGACCAATTGATGGCCTTAGATAAAATTGGTGATAAGGCGTCGGATAAGATTATCCAAGCAATAGAAGATTCTAAAGAAAATTCCCTAGAGCGCTTATTATTTGGTTTAGGCATTCGTCATGTTGGTGCTAAAGCAGCTCGTCAGATCGCTGAAGTGTACCCAAGCATGCAAGAAATTATGACCAAGGAAATCTCCGATTTAACCAGTATTGAAGGGATTGGTGAAACTATCGCGGATTCCATGGTTGCTTTTTTTGCCACAGACGGCGCGCGCGAAACCATTGATGCCCTAGTAGAAAATGGCGTCAACATGCAGTACAAGGGACCGGTTAAAGTAGAAGTTGAAGCCATCGATTCCTTCTGGGCTGGCAAAACAGTTGTCCTAACTGGTAAATTATCTCAGTACACAAGACCGGAAGCTAAGAAAGCTATCGAAGCCTTAGGCGGTAACGTTACAGGGTCCGTTTCTAAGAAGACGGATATCCTAGTTGCCGGGGAAGATGCAGGGTCAAAATTGGCCAAAGCAGAAAACTTAGGCGTTACTGTATTTTCTGAACAAGACATGGTCGACAAGTTATAATATAATAGACCAATAGAAAGAAGAAAATGCGGACTTGTGATTGGGGAGAATACCAAGTTAAGAAAGGGAATGTCGTGTTGAAAATCAAAAAATGCAAAACATTATCCATATTATTGGTGGCGACCTTGGCCCTAACAGCCTGTCAAAACGACCAAGCCGATTCAACTGAATCAGTGGGTTCAGCCAGCCAAACTTCATCTAGTAATGAAGAACAACAAACACAAACAAGCCAGCTGTCGACAGAATACTACTCGTCATACATTAGTGACGGCACTTACCAAACCAATTCTGCTTCAGGAATTACAGCGGGGGCATCTTCACAAGCCAATGCGGAGAATTTAGAGCGCGGCTTGTATGACCTAGCCAAGAATATTTTCGCTACTGAAGACTACTCGCTCCAGGAAGGACAAGTCATCGGCGAGGACCAGACCTTGACTTATTTAACAGCCCAATCGGACGAAAATCTAGATGGTCTAAATCCGTCCGGTTATGAATCGAGCACTATTGACGGGTTTGAACCCCGCTATTTAAACACCATTATGGAATACGATTTCGTTGATCAGGACGGGAATATCGCAGGGATTTCAATCGGTTTAGGAATGAACTATTCAGATATCTTCAAGTCTGATTCAGACAGCGAAGAAGTGGAAATTACCTCTGAAGAGCGTATCGAACATGGGAAGCAGATGGCTGAAACCATCGTCGCTGGCATTCGTGAAAACGAGGCTTACGCGGACACACCGATCCATGTAGCCATCTTTGAAAACGAAGAATCTGGTGATTTAGGTGGCGGAACCTTCTCAACAGATGCCGTTTCATCAAGTGGGAACTCATTTGGGGACTGGTCAACCTACAACCAAGACTTCGTCGTTTACGGCGTCGATGACGCACCAAACGAAGAGGACACAGTAGCCTTCACCCGCTTCCGTGACCAAATTCAAAGCTTCTATCCGCAACTATCCGGTCTATCAGGGGTAGGTTACTACCAGGATAACGAGCAACAAAACATCAACATCGTCATTAACAGTCAATTCGATGGCTATAGCGAAATTATCGCCTTATCACAGCAAGCCATTTCAACCGCAAGCTCAGTATTCAACAACAATATTGAGATTCAAATTCAAGTGGTAACCGCTGACGGCGTTCGGGCCCTATTGACTAGAAGCAAAGACGCAGACACCTTCAACTACGTACTCGTAGATTAAAGTATGTAACATTTTATAACATACCTACCTCTTTTTCTGAATTCAAAAAGGGGTA
This sequence comes from Aerococcus sp. L_32, assembly GCF_050689315.1. Lineage (NCBI taxonomy): Bacteria > Bacillati > Bacillota > Bacilli > Lactobacillales > Aerococcaceae > Aerococcus > Aerococcus sp. L_32. Next base: position 30,972 of record NZ_JBOEQF010000003.1, on the reverse strand, counting down.
GTCGACTTACTGCTGGCTCACAGCCATCAAACAAATAGTCTCTTGATAGGCAAGTTTTAGTAAAAAAGCTTGTCTATTCGCATTTATAAGTTATTTTCCAATGGTTAAGATTAAAATTGCAAAAAAACACTCATGTAACCTTAATTAACATTGTTGACTTGAGCCGTTTGTGCTAAAATAAAACAGGTAAAATAAGGCGAAAACTAAGCTGAAGAATGAAGGAGGAACCCGTTATGTCAATTTCTGAAGAAGAAGTTAAACGGATTGCTAAATTAGCTAAATTCAAGGTTGAAGATGAAGATGTCGTTCACTTTACTGAAGAATTTGGGAATATTTTAAATATGATTGAAGAATTACAAGAAATCGATACTACCGATGTAGCACCTATGTTTTGGGCAGTCGATTTTGAAAACGTGATGCGCGAAGATAAAGTTGTGAAAATGCAAACGCGTGATGAATTATTTATCAACGCCAAAACAACAGTCGATGGTTTTATCGAAGTGCCATCAATTATTGATACAGATGGAGGCGACGCTTAATGGAAAAATTTACAGATACAATTCGCTCATTAAATGAGAAATTAGTAGCAGGCCAAGTGACATCTGTTGAACTAGTGGAAGAAGCTATCCGCCGTATTAAAGCAGAAAATGACACAATCAACGCGGTCATCACTTTAGATGAAGAGAATGCTTTAGCAAAAGCCAAAGCATCTGACGAAAAAGGTTACTCCTCAGACCGTCCATTACAAGGGATTCCTATTGGATTAAAAGATAATATTTTAACAAATGGTGTCACTACTACCGCCGCATCTAAAATGTTAGCGGACTTTGTGCCAATTTATGATGCAACAGTTACTGAAAAATTAGCTGCAGCAGGTGCGATTAATATCGCTAAATTAAACATGGACGAATTCGCCATGGGTGGTTCTAATGAAACTTCTCACTTTGGTCCAGTTCGCAACCCGTTTGATACAGACCGCGTACCAGGTGGTTCTTCAGGTGGTTCAGCGGCTGCAGTTTCAGCTGGTCAAGTGATGGCAACATTAGGTACCGATACAGGTGGTTCAATCCGTCAACCAGCAGCTTACAATGGTATTGTAGGTATGAAACCTACTTACGGTCGTGTGTCACGTTGGGGTGTGATTTCTTTCGCTTCATCATTAGACCAAGTTGGACCTATGACACGTACTGTTGAAGATAATGCCATTATGTTAGAAGCAATTGCTGGACATGATGATAATGATTCTACTTCAGCAAACGTTGAAGTTCCTAACTATGTAGCCTCTATGAAAGATGGCGTTCAAGGGTTAACTGTTGGTGTTCCGGTAGAATTCTTCGGTGACTCAGTTGATGACCAAGTGAAAGAGCAAGTTCGTGCTTCAATCAAGCAATTAGAAAATGCTGGTGCAACTGTTAAAGAAATCAGCTTTGAAAACTTAAAATATGGTATTCCTGTTTACTATATCATTGCCTCTGCAGAAGCATCTTCAAACTTACAACGTTACGATGGTATCCGCTATGGTTACCGTGCAGAAAACTTCAATGATCTAGAAGAATTGTATGTCAATACAAGAACTGAAGGTTTTGGTGATGAAGTAAAACGTCGTTTGATGACAGGTACATTCTCTATCGCATCAGAAAACTTTGACGAATACTTCATGAAAGCTGCTAAAGTACGTATGTTAATTAAAGAAGCATTTGATAACATCTTCTCAGAAGTTGATTTAATCGTATCACCAGTAACTACTGGTACTGCCTTTAAATTAGGTGAGAAGAATGATGACCCAATCGAAATGTACATGGCTGACTTATTAACAGTTCCTGTAAACTTAGCTGGATTACCTGGTTTATCAATGCCTGTTGGTTTTGACGATAAAGGTCTACCAATCGGTTTACAAATTATCGGTAACCGTTTCGAAGAAGAAAAAATTTACCGTGCAGCTTACGCTGTTGAACAAGTAAACGACGCTTATACTAAACATCCAGCAGAGTAAGAGGGAGGAAATCGCATGAATTACGAAACAGTCATTGGACTTGAAGTCCATGTCGAATTAAAGACAGAATCAAAAATGTTCTCTCCATCTGCCGCTCACTTTGGAGCAGAACCTAACACAAACACAAACGTTATTGACTTCGGTTATCCTGGTGTCCTGCCAAAAATGAACCGTCGTGGTATTGAATTCGCTATTAAAGCCGCTGTAGCTTTAAACTGTGAAATCAACCCAGTACAACACTTCGACCGTAAAAACTACTTCTACCCAGACAATCCAAAAGCCTACCAAACAACTCAATTATGGCGACCAATTGGCGAAAATGGTTGGATTGAAATTGAAGTTAACGGTGAAACGAAAAAAATCCGGATCGAACGTCTTCACTTAGAAGAAGATGCTGGTAAAAATATTCACGGTGCTGGTGACTCATTAGTTGATTTGAACCGTCAAGGTACGCCACTATTAGAAATCGTATCTGAAGCAGATATGCGTTCACCAGAAGAAGCTTATGCTTACTTGGAAAAAATCCGTGAAATCATCCGTTTCACAGGCGTTTCTGATGTGAAAATGGAAGAAGGGTCAATGCGTTGTGATGCCAACATTTCTTTACGTCCTTATGGCCAAAAAGAATTTGGTACTAAAAACGAATTGAAAAACTTGAACTCATTCAACTATGTTCGTAAAGGTTTAGCTTACGAAGAAAAACGTCAAGCGCAAGTCTTAAACGCAGGTGGTGTGATTGAACAAGCCACTCGTCGTTACGATGAAAACACTGGTAAAACACAATTAATGCGTGTAAAAGAAGGGGCAGCCGACTACCGTTACTTCCCAGAACCAGACCTACCGCCATTTACAGTATCTGATGCTTGGTTAGAGGAAATTCAAGCCAGCTTACCAGAAATGCCGGCTGATCGTCGTAAACGTTATGTAGAGACTTTCGAATTACCAGAATATGACGCTCAAATTTTGACACAAACTTTAGAAATGTCAGACTTCTTTGATGCTACAGTGAAAGCTGGCGCTGATCCGAAACAAGCTTCTAACTGGTTAATGGGTGAAGTGAATGCTTACATGAACGATAATGAGAAAGACTTAGATCAAATTGGTTTAACGCCAGAATCATTAGCAGAAATGATTGCCTTGATTGAAGATGGTACTATCTCAAGCAAGCAAGCGAAGAAAGTATTCAAAGTCTTAGCAGATAAAGGTGGTTCCGCTAAAGAGGTTGTTGAAGCTGAGGGATTAGTACAATTATCTGATCCAGCACAATTGTTACCATTAATTACTGAAATTCTTGATAACAACCAACAATCAATTGACGACTATAAAGCTGGTAAGAAGAAAGCGACTGGTTTCTTAGTTGGCCAAATTATGAAAGCTACTAAGGGTCAAGCGAACCCACAAGTTGTTAATCAATTATTAACAGAAGAATTAGATAAACGCTAATTTTGAACAAAAATAAAACATGTCTGGTCTACCAAATTGGTGGATCGGACATGTTTTTATTGTTTTTACTATGTTTGAATGAGTTTAAAAGCCTTCGGCTTGCACTTACCTATCATAGCCTTAGATGCAGTGGGACCGGAATTAGCCAAGGTCTAATTCCTTGCCTGACGATTCAGAGAGTAAGGCATAAATGCCAACTCTCTGATATGGGTCAGTTATCCTTTTTCACTGTTAAGGCATGCTAGGTAGTTTCAGCCTTGGCCGTACTTCTATATATCAATTTCTCGAGTAATTCGATTTGTGGATAAAACTATTAATACTGACTATGTTAACCAAAGCATATATAAATCTGTCCAATAGTGGATTAGACTAGCTGCGATTAATATGAAAATATTGGCTATTTTTTCTTGTCCATGAATGCATTGATTAAGTGAATCAAGGTAAAAAATCGTAAAATTAAGTAGTAAATATAAGCTAAGAGTGGCTCGATGCAATCCAAGTTTTCTCTATGGCTTGACAAGTGTAGTTAAAGTTTGTATGCTTATAGGTGTTGAAAAGAGAATATGATTTGTTAGGCAGAGGCTCCTATACAAACACAGGCTACTGCCCAGAAACGTCCAGAGACGCCAATGGGTATAACAGGATCATCCGATAGAAGGAATTTCTAACGTAGCTAACAGTAATGTTTACGTTGTATAGTGCTAAAACTCCACGAAAAGATCAAATAACAAAAACAGGTATATGCCTATTTTTGTTGTGGATATTTAGAGAAGGCTCTCGCTAATTTTAGTGGGGGCTTTTTATATTGCGACAAATCTTCATTTTAACAAGTATAAAATGAGGAGGTATTTTTATGGTAAAAAGGTGTATCATTTCTTAGTTGTTTTTATCATTCATTCAATGGTTAAAGACTTTCTTTGTATCCTTTCCAGAACGTTAGGTGGCTGATTACAGTCTAGACTAATGTGAGGAAGTAGCATGGTATGAAAGAAAGGGTTGAATACAATGATGAATAACAGAGATAAATTAGGTTACTTTGAACTAGCTAGTAAACCTATTTTAGAAATAAAAGAAATGTTTCAAGTAAAAGCAGACGGTTTTAAAGAAGAAGAAGCAAGTCAGATTAGAGCTGAATATGGCGATAATGAAATCGATTATGGTACAGAGAAAAGTTTATGGCGCTATATCTTTGAGGCTTATTTTACGCCATTTACACTCGTTTTATTAAGCTTAGCTTTGATTTCATTTTTAACAGACTATGTATTTGTAGAGGCTGCTGAACGGGAAATTTTAGGTCCAATTATTATAGTGGTGTTAATTATCTTAAGTGGTACCATGTCATTGATTCAAACTATCCGTTCAAATCAATCTGTAGAAGCGTTAGAATCTATGGTTGAGGTGACATCGGCAGTTAATCGGGAAGGTCAGTACCAAGAAATTAGAACGGAAGATATCGTAATCGGTGACTTAGTTCGGTTAAAAGCTGGAGATATGATTCCAGCAGATATACGCTTACTAAACAGTAAAGATTTATTCGTATCTCAGACTTCATTAACGGGTGAAAGTCATCCAGTTGAGAAACGCGCATTGGATGAAATAGCGGAAGCAACTAGTGAAACAGATTACGCTACCCTAGTATTTACTGGAAGTGAAGTAGTGAGCGGTGTCGGTGAAGGTGTGGTAGTAAGAACCGGGAATAATACATTATTCGGTGGTATTGCGGATGCCTTTGCCAATGAACCTATCAAAACAAGTTTTGATGAAGGTATTGAAAAGACGTCACTATTATTAATTCGCTTTATGGGTTTGATGGCAGTGATTGTTATTCTGATTAATGGTTTAACAAAAGGTGATTGGTTACAAGCTTTACTATTTGGTATTTCCATAGCGGTAGGTTTAACGCCTGAAATGTTACCAATGATTGTGACAACAAACCTAGTCAAGGGCGCTAAAGATATGAAAAAAGAGGGTACGATTGTACGAAACCTTCAAGGTATTCAAAACTTTGGTGCGATTGACGTATTAGTGACAGATAAAACGGGTACCTTAACACAAGATAATATTGTGCTTCAACACCATCTAAATATTGATGGAAAAGAAAGCAATCGAGTGTTACGTCATGCTTACCTAAATAGCTATTATCAAACTGGATTAGGTAACCTTATGGATAAAGCGATTATTCAAGCAGGTGAAGAAGAATTAGCGTGTGAAAAATTAGCTTATACAAAAGTAGATGAAATTCCCTTTGACTTCGAACGTAGAAGATTAAGTGTAGTAGTTGAAGATCAAGCGGGTAAAACGCAAATGATTACCAAGGGTGCTATCGAAGAAATGTTAGCTGTATCATCTTACGTGGACTATGCGGGTGACATACTTGAGTTGACAAACCAAGTGCGAGAAAAAGTATTAGCTCAAGTTGCCAAATTAAATAGCCAAGGATTACGTGTACTAGGCGTTGCCCAAAAAACAAACCCTAGCCCAGTAGATGCTTTCTCAGTAAAAGATGAAAGTGAAATGGTACTTATTGGGTATTTAGCGTTCCTAAATCCACCAAAACCATCTACTAAGGCAGCAATTAAAGCCTTAAATGAGCATGCGGTTAATGTGAAAATCATGACAGGGGATAATGAATTAGTGACGGTATCTGTAGCTGAGCAAGTAGGTATTCCTACAGATCACATTATTTCAGGGGATCAATTAGTGGATAAAACAGATAAAGAGCTAGGTGAAATTGCTGAAAAACACTGCTTATTTGTAAAATTAAATCCAACACAAAAATCAACTTTAGTGACGATTCTAAGAGAAAATGGTCATGTGGTAGGCTTCCTAGGTGATGGGATTAATGATTCACCGGCACTAAGAGCAGCTGATGTGGGCATTTCTGTGGATAATGCAGTGGATATTGCTAAAGAGTCAGCAGATATCATCTTGCTAGAAAAAGACTTAATGATTCTTGAAAAAGGAATTCTAGCAGGACGAAAAGTATTTGGGAATACCATGAAGTATATCAAAGCGACTACTTCATCTAACTTTGGGAATGTATTCTCAGTACTGATTGCGAGTATCTTCTTACCATTCTTACCAATGCTACCTATCCAATTGCTATTCTTAGGCTTAATTTATGAAATTGCGTCAATGTCATTACCATGGGACGATATGGATAAGGAATATTTATATCTACCTAAAAAATGGGCAGCTTCTTCCATTCAAAAATTTATGGTATGGTTTGGTCCAACAAGTTCCATTTTTGATGTCACAACCTTTATCGTTACATTTTTCCTTATAGCACCAAGTATTGCTGGCGGACAATTTGTAAACTTAAACGAAGGTCAACAAGATTTATTTATCGCAATCTTTCAATCTAGTTGGTTTGTGCTTTCCTTATGGACACAAACGCTTGTTTTGTATACCTTACGCACACCAAAAATTCCATTTATTCAAAGTCGACCATCAAATGTGGTACTTTCAATTACAGGTATTGGTATTTTAATTGGTTCATTTGCACCTTATACAGGTTTAGGTCACGCACTTGGCTTAGCTGCATTACCAATCCAATTCTGGGGATTATTAGCCGTAACAGTCGTTTTATATTTAGTTTTGGTACAAATTGTAAAACATATTTATGTGAAACGTCATGGTGAATTACTATAATAGCAGCTATTGAGATTTGGAAAAAGTAACAAAAAGAGAGCATCCGCTCTCTTTTTTCGTGTCAATTTTATAAAGCTACCTGAGCAAAACCAAGATGAGCTCTTTTTTCAATGGCCTTTGTAATTTGGTAGGCTATTTCAAAGTCAACCATTCCATGGATCAGGGTACCAATACCGATTAAAACAATCAGGGTATACATGAAACCATCTGATGGTGGGACTACACCGGCTGTAGTCAAAGCATAAACAATTGCCACTTCACCAAGACCGTGAATGGTATTGATAACGAAGTTAAAGGCTGTTCTTGAGCTAGTTTTTACTAGGGTATTTGGCGCTTTTTGTAGGTAATAAGCCCCTAAAGTTGCAAAAATTAAGTGGGTAAGGGCACGGGCCACGATGATGATTGGGAAACCTGCCATTAGAAAACCGATAGTTGTACCAATCGCGACAATAGCTGCTGTTGAAGGCTTTCTAAACATGGACATATCAACAGGGACATGAGAACCTAAGGTGAAAGAGGCAGGGCCAATGACAACTTTAAAGGGCATAATTAAGGGGATAAAGATCCCAATAGCGGTGAGTAAACCAGTAATAGTTAAATTTTGTGTGCGCTTAGACACTTGATTCCTTTGCATGATAATTTCCTCCCAAATTTGTTGAGTTTATCATACGCAAAATCTTTTTAGGTGTCAAGACAGGTGTAAAGACTGTAAGGTATTAAATCGTTTCATCTAGTAATATACCTACAGATTTTAAATCAGCCTTTATAGCCTCAAAAGTCGCTTCATCTGGTGTGGTAATGGTATGTAGATGAATACCATTCGTTAATGAAGAGAGCATGGTGCCAGTGGACTTATCCATCGCTGTTTGGAATTCTTTTATATCTTCGTGATTTTTGATTTGTAAGCTAGCTTTTAATAAGCCGTAGTATGGATGGTCTACCTCAACATTTTCAACGAAGCCACCGTGGTTGACGATAATGGTTAATTCTTCAATAGCTTGGTCAGCTAAATGTTGGCAGACGATTTTGCCACGGAAGCGACTATCATCCACGCTGGTAGCTTTATCGGCTAATAGGTAGCCTTGGTTTGTGGCGATAATGTCATGATGACTGGCCCGCAAAATAGCGACATCCCCGACGATGATTTGGCGACTGACACCAAATTCTTTGGCAAGGCTAGTGGCTTTCAGGGGCGTTGTGGCTTGGTTCAAGGTTTGAATGAGTAAATCTCGTCGTTCGGCTGCTTTCATGGAAGGCCCTCCTTTAGATCTTTCGTTGATTATAGCACATGCCTTCACCTGACTAGCAACAAGCTAGGGTTACGCCCTCTTCTGCTAAGGGAAAATCTCATTGCCTATGAAAGATTGACAATTAATGATAAGATAATAAAGAAGTTTTAACTTAAATTCAATAGAAATAGATAAGGGGATTATTATGGCAAAAGTAGAAAGTTTTACCTTAGACCACGATGCAGTTAAAGCGCCGTATGTGCGTGTTGCGGGTGCTGAAACAGGTACGTTAGGGGATAAATTAAGTAAATTTGATATTCGTTTTGTGCAACCAAACCAAGATTCAATTCCAACAAGTGCTATCCATACTTTGGAACACTTATTGGCAGCTTACACACGCGATTATTTAGAGGGTGTTATCGATATCTCACCAATGGGCTGTCGTACTGGTTTCTATATGATTGTTTGGGGAACACCATCAGTTGAGGAAGTGGCAACTGCCATGACAAAAGTATTGAATGATGTCTTAGCAGCTAAATGGTCAGATGTACAAGGGACAGAACGCGTTGAATGCGGGAACTTCCGTGACCACTCACTATGGGGTGCGCAACAATACGCAAAAGACGTTTTAGAAGCAGGATTCTCAGTAGATCCATTCGAACGTAAAGTCTTAAATTAGGGAGGTTTCTATGGATAAACAAGAGAAAATTAAAATTTTACAGGATGTCATCCAATTAGAGACACCAAATGGCAATGAAGAAATTGTTGCCCTATACTACAAGAACTTACTTGAAGCCCACGGCATTGAATCGCAATTGATTCAATATGCAGATGGTCGAGCTAACTTGGTAGCAGAATTAAAAGGCCAAGAAGATGGGAAGATCTTAGCGGTATCAGGTCATATGGACGTGGTAGATGCTGGTAACCCTGACTTGTGGACATACCCACCATATGGCGCTGAAATTCATGATGGCGTGATGTATGGTCGTGGGACAACGGATATGAAGGCTGGACTGACGGCTTTAATTATTGCCATGATCGAGTTGAAAGAATCTGGCCAAGCCTTCACTGGTTCAGTTCGGTTACTAGCTTGTGTTGGGGAAGAAATTGGTATGCTTGGGTCTAAACAATTAACTGACCTAGGCTACACTGAAGATATCCACGGCATGATCATCGCCGAACCATCAACCCCTTATTACAACACCAAACACAAGGGGTCAATCCAATATCAAGTCATTGCCCACGGACGTGCTGCCCATTCCTCTACACCGGAAAAAGGGGTTAACACCATCCAGCTGATTAACGATTTTATCAACAAGACCAATGTCAAGATTGATGAAGCGGCTGCAACTGCTGAAAATGATATGTTAGGTAAAATGTTGAATGTGTTTACCATGATTGAAGGGGGCAACCAAATCAACTCAGTTCCTGAATATACTGTTTTATCAGGTAATGCACGGACAATTCCTGAAGTAGGCAATGACGTTGTGGTTGGTATTTTCAATGATGTGATTGAAGAAATTAACGCTAACGGTCAAGGTATGTTAGAATTGAACCTGTTACAAAACAACCAATATGCAGATGGAGATAATAATTCTGTATTAGTAGATTTAATTAAGGTAGAAGATCCACAAGCGGAAAACCGCGGGTTAAGTGGTGCAACTGACGGTTCTAACTTTACTAATGTAGATAACAAATTTGACTTTGTTATTTATGGACCAGGTAAAATTGATGACGCACATACCTTAGACGAATCTATTGAAGTGGACCAATACTTAGCCTTCATCGATAAATATGTGAATATTTATAAAGGATACTTGAAGTAATCCTTTGGCTTTAAGTGTAAAATTCACTTAGATTATGAACCCAGAACATTGAATTTGGTAACAGAATGGATAAGCATAATGGATAAGCATAATGACATCTGTTTTGATGATAAGATTGACACACACATTTATTTGATGGGTTAAGAAAAACATTATAAAAAATATTTGATTAGTAACGCTGGCACTTGGGTGTTGGCGTTTTGTTGTTTTCTCAAGTATTTCAAGGGTGTACATGGTAAAATGATGGAGACAATGAAAAAGGATGATGATAAATATGAAAAAGAAATATACAACGCCGATTCAAAAGAATGACTCTTTTGAGGGTACAATTGAAGACCTTACTTTCCAAGGCTTAGGTGTGGTTAAAGTGGATGGTTATCCACTATTCGTAGAGGATGCTTTACCAGGTGAAGTGGGGACAATTAAGGCCATTTCTGTGGGTAAAAAGTTTGGCTATGGAAAAATGATGCAACGATCTGTGGATTCACCGGACCGGGTAGACATTGTGGATAAGGTATCAAGCCAAGTGGGTACAATGCCGCTGCAACATATGACTTATGAAGCCCAACTTGCTTTCAAACAAAAACAAGTGGAGAATGCTTTTAGTCGTTTTGGTCTAGCTGAAGGGCGCGAAGTATTGGCTACTGTAGGTTCTGAAGATACTTTTAAATACCGTAATAAAGCGCAAATTCCTATCGGTACTGATGATGAAGGAAAATTATATTCAGGCTTTTACCGGAAAAATTCTCATGAGATTATCCCTGTGGATGACTTTAAAATCCAATTACCAGGCATTGATGAAGCTATCGCAAGTATTGTGGATATCTTTAACCAACATGGGTTAAAAGGCTACGACGAAGTTAAACATTCAGGATTAGTACGTAATATTGTGATCCGTAAGGGTTACTATACAAACGAGATGATGGTCATTATTGTAATTAACGGAAAAGATTTACCGAATGAAGACCAAATTGTAAATGAAATTGTTGAAAAAGTACCAGAAGTTGTGTCTATTGTCTTGAGTTCGAATACTAAACAAACAAATGTCGTGATGTCAGGCAAACCACGTGTGGTATACGGTGTAGACAAATACGAAGATAAAATGTTTGATTTTACCTTTGATATTTCAAGTAGATCATTCTTCCAAATCAATACCCCTCAAGCGGAAAAATTATATCAATTGGCGATTGATGCGGCTGATCTAACAGGTGAGGAAACAGTAATAGATGCCTACTGTGGTATTGGGACAATTACTTTAGCATTAGCGAAAAAGGCCAAACAAGTGTACGGGGTAGAAGTGGTAGGCGACGCTGTAAAAATGGCCAAAAATAATGCAGCTAAAAATTATATTAATAACGTCCATTTTGAAACAGGACAAGCCGAAACAGTAATGGGCGAATGGGTTAGAGCAGGCGTTCAACCGGACGTCGTTGTTGTAGACCCACCACGTAAAGGCTTAGATGATAGCTTTATTGAATCTACTATTGAAGCAAATCCTGAAAAAATTGTCTATGTTTCATGTAACCCAACAACCATGGCACGTGATATCGCTAAATTCGTGGAAACAGGGTATGACTTTGACCAAGTTCAACCATTAGATATGTTCCCACAAACTTGGCATGTTGAGACGGTAGTATTGCTGTCAAGGATAGAAAAGTAAAGGCGTAGAAACATGAGTAAATAAGGACTTTCCGTGATTTGAGATCTGGCTTTAAGCTGGAGGAGAATCACGGATTTTTTTATGTGGGAACTTATCCAAAACTAGCAAGGTTTAGGGTTGAGTGAATAGTGTTACTTTGAGGCTTGTGAGTTGATAGGATTGCTGGCAAAAATATAGTGAGTGGATAGGATTATTGTCAAAAAATTAGAGAACATTTACACTTTCTATTGACCGAATGTCAAGGGTTTCTGTAAGTCGGCCAAAATTGAAGAAATCAGAGAGCATGAATATGTCCTAACCCCAGGAAGATATGTAGGAATAGAAGATGTAGAAGATAATGGAATTCCATTCGATGAAAAGATCGAGAATATGACAGCTGAGCTGGCTGAACTCTTTGCTAAATCACGACACCTTGAAGATGAGATCAGAAAGAATCTTGGGGGTATTAGGTATGAGTTTTAGGGAGTGGAGTGAAGTGAAATTAGAAGAAATTAATGATATTGAAATGGGCCAATCTCCAAAATCAGAACTTTACAACCAAACAGGAGAAGGCTTACCGTTTCTGCAAGGCAACAGAACATTTGGAGATAAATATCCATACTTTGATACTTATTACACAGAAAATAAAAAAAAGCAAACACAAACGATGTAATGATGAGCGTTAGAGCTCCCTGTTGGTGATTTAAATATTGCCCAGACAAAAATAAGCCTCGGTAGAGGAGTTTGCGCAATGCGACTGAAAGGTGAACAGAATAGTAACTATCTGTTTTATCTGATGAAACACAATATTAAAGAGATGATAAATTGGGAAAGTGGAACAGTTTTTGGGTCAGTATATAAAAAAGATATATTGGGTTTAGAAGCAAAATTACCAATATACCACGTCGTCATAGCCTTCAAATCAGGTTTCGAAATGGAAGTATGAGATGCAATTGATTATTTTTGCATTGAACATATCGTTTTGTTGTGTTATTCTACAGCTTGATATAAATAAAGATGTAGGAGGAACCGAAACTATGACAGCCTCAATGCGTTTAAGATAAGCTGGCAATAAAAAAAGCAGAATCTATCCCCGATGATAGGCTCTTTTGTTGTGCTTATTTATACGATATTGAGCATTCGTTAGTTACGGTGAGGATATTGGTTATTTAACTATACCTTTATTTAACTATGTCTTTAATATGAATGTTTCCAAATTGTATGTATGCAGACCAAAAGCCACATTGTGGGGTTTGGCCTGCATTTTTTATTGCCTAGAATGCTATTCAAAATAGAAATTCAAGCAAAATAATATGCAGGAGATAATATAAATGGAAAAATACAACAATTGGAAACGAAAATTTTATGCAATATGGGCAGGGCAAGCAGTATCATTAATCACTAGTGCCATCCTGCAAATGGCGATTATTTTTTACCTTACAGAAAAAACAGGATCTGCGATGGTCTTGTCTATGGCTTCATTAGTAGGTTTTTTACCCTATGCGATTTTGGGGCCTGCCATTGGTGTGCTAGTGGATCGTCATGATAGGAAGAAGATAATGATTGGTGCCGATTTAATTATCGCAGCAGCTGGTGCAGTGCTTGCTATTGTTGCATTCTATATGGAGCTACCTGTCTGGATGGTTATGATAGTATTGTTTATCCGTAGCATTGGAACAGCTTTTCATACCCCAGCGCTCAATGCGGTTACACCACTTTTAGTACCAGAAGAACAGCTAACGAAATGCGCAGGCTATAGTCAGTCTTTGCAGTCTATAAGCTATATTGTTAGTCCGGCAGTTGCAGCACTCTTATACTCCGTTTGGGATTTAAATGCTATTATTGCCATCGACGTATTGGGTGCTGTGATTGCATCTATTACGGTAGCAATTGTACGTATACCTAAGCTGGGTAATCAAGTGCAAAGTTTGGAACCAAATTTCATAAGAGAAATGAAAGAAGGAATTGTCGTTCTGAGACAAAACAAAGGATTGTTTGCCTTATTACTCTTAGGAACACTATATACTTTTGTTTATATGCCAATTAATGCACTATTTCCTTTAATAAGCATGGAATACTTTAATGGAACACCTGTGCATATTTCTATTACGGAAATTTCCTTTGCCTTTGGAATGCTAGCAGGAGGCTTATTGTTAGGAAGATTAGGGAGCTTCGAAAAGCGTGTATTACTAATAACTAGTTCATTTTTTATAATGGGGGCCAGTTTAGCCGTTTCGGGAATACTTCCTCCAAATGGATTTGTAATATTTGTAGTTTGCTGTGCAATAATGGGGCTTTCGGTGCCATTTTATAGCGGTGTGCAAACAGCTCTTTTTCAGGAGAAAATTAAGCCTGAATATTTAGGACGTGTATTTTCTTTGACCGGAAGTATCATGTCACTTGCTATGCCAATTGGGTTAATTCTTTCTGGATTCTTTGCTGATAGAATCGGTGTAAATCATTGGTTTTTACTATCAGGTATTTTAATTATTTGCATTGCAATAGTTTGCCCAATGATAACTGAGATTAGAAAATTAGATGCAAAATAAAATAAAGGAGTGTGTTCGTATGATATATAATATTATTCAATCAGTGACAGAAAAATTATCCTCTTTGCCTTATATAGAAGGCATCGTATTAGGGGGCTCACGTGCAAGAGGCACCCATACAGAGGATTCTGATATAGATATCGGAATCTATTACAATTCAGAATCATTTGACCTGACAGCGATTAATCAAATTGCTACAGAATTGGATGATGAGAATAGAAACGACCTTGTTGTACCTCCCGGAGCGTGGGGTGATTGGGTTAATGGCGGCGGATGGTTAGTTATAAACGGGTATCATGTTGACTTGATTTTACGTGATATAAAACGGGTGGAACAAATAATCAAAGATACGGAGCAAGGAATTGTTACTGCCAATTATCAGACTGGGCATCCCCATGGTTATATAAGTGCTATGTATCGTGGAGAATTGGCGATCAGCAAGATACAATATGCTAAGAATGAAAGCTTATGCGAATTAAAAAATCAGGCGGAAATTTACCCTGGTGCTCTAAAGAAGAGCTTGATAAACTTTTTTTTATTTGAAGCAGAGTTCTCTTTAATGTTTGTAAAAGCAAATGCGGGAGCAGAGGATAAATATTATATTGCAGGCCATGTTTTTCGTATTATTTCATGCTTAAATCAAGTACTATTTGCATGCAATAATGCTTATTGCATTAACGAAAAGAAAGCTATAAAACTGCTTGAAACTTTTGAATATAAACCTAAAAAATATGCCGAAAGGGTAAATCATATTTTTGAAGTACTCGGTCTTTCACTTTTTGAATGCTACGATATGACCGAGAAGCTTTATAAAGAAGTGAAAAAAATTGCAACGGAGATAAATAACTTTTTAAACGAGGGGGAATTCAGATGAAAGAAAACAAATATGATGATAATATATTTTTTCAAAAATACAGTCAAATGAGTCGCTCACAGCAGGGACTAGCCGGTGCAGGAGAATGGGAAACATTGAGAAAGCTGCTGCCGGATTTTAAAGATAAGCGTGTGCTTGATTTAGGATGCGGCTATGGATGGCACTGTATTTATGCGATGGAACACGGAGCGTCTTCTGTTGTAGGTGTTGATATTTCTCATAAAATGCTCGAGGTAGCCAAAGAAAAAACACATTTTCCACAGGTTGAATATAAATGCTGTGCTATAGAAGATGTGGAATTCCCAGAGGAGAGTTTTGATGTAATATTAAGTTCACTTGCGTTTCACTATGTAGCAGATTATGAGATTTTAGTAACTCAACTTTCGCAGCTTAATTGTCCAAACAAACCCTTGATATAATTGGGCAAACTCGAAATCCAATGCTGGAGTTGACGAAAAACGGCAGACTGATCCCGTTTGGACTTGGCTTCCGTGAACGCCATGAAAAATGCTATCAGATGTTGCAAAGCCGTTTTGAGATCCAGGTCTCGAACTTCGTCGGAAAACAGGAAGAACAGACCGCCCAACGACCGCGCGTCGTTTTCGTGACGACGTTCCCATTCCATCACGAGATAACGCGTAAACACGATCGTGGTGTGGCTGATGAGCATATCAAACGAACGACCTTGAAACTCCGTTCCCAGCTTCAGATACGATTTGGCAAATTTGAAGAAGGTCTCGATGCTCCAACGCATGCCGTAAATGCGAACGATCTCGGCATCTTCCAACGCCAAATCAGTGCTGAGCAGAACCAGCCAATCCCGCCGCCGATGGCGGTTTTGCACAAAGACCAGTTTGATCGGTAAACCGCAGGCGGTTTGAACGATGACTGAGCCAAGAATTTCTTTGTTTTTCTGCTTTGGCAACAGGGCATACAGTTCATGGAGCGTTAGGCTTTTTCCGTCGAGCCGGTATCGTTGTTTCATCGCCTTGACCATCCCAATGACATGCAGACCTTTAGCCATCAGTTCACGCAACAGAGGCGCTTGGGTAAACCAACTGTCCATCAGGACAAAGTCAGCGCTGAATCCAGCCTGAATCGCTCGATCAAGCAGAGCCACAACCGCATCCGGCTTACGCGAAAGTGCCTCGATGCGGCGTTTGTAGCCTTGCGTACGCTTGGACAAACGCTCCTTCATCTCGCAAAAGCGATTCGCCAGCTTGGCCGAGCTGAGCATGACAAAATCAATGGGCGCGAAGCTGAAGCCATCCGACCATCCGAGCGTGAGCATGTTGTAGCCGCGGGTATATCTCCCCGTCGTATGATCGAAGACGCGGGCCAGCAACTCGGCTTTCTTGCTGCGATCCCTGCGAAGAACCGAATCATCAATGATGAACGTTCGAACGCGGGACGAAGAGGTTAAGGAATCAAAATGCTGAACGATCTTCAGACTCAAGGCATGCAAAAATCGTCGCCATGCGAAACGCGGGTGGTTTAAAAACCGATAGACCACATCTTTGCCAGGCAAAGACTCGCGGCGATCGCTGTGGAGAAGACGAAACCAGTTACGCCCTTCAAACACGAGCGTAAAGATCAGCCGAAAGATGGCCAGACTGGACAATCCGAACGACTTGGAAATGCCTGCTTTCCGCAACAGTTGCCCGATTTGTAAAGTAGAGAATACAGCCGAAATACGTTCTTGGCCCTTTTCAGACAGAGAGTTGTGTTGTACCATAGGGATACGCACCTTTCTGTTTGGAATGGTAAGCTTCTCCAACTTCCATTTTACCAAACGAGAAAGGTGTTTTTCTGTCAAGAACGAGATTTTTCAAGAGAAAATCCTAGCCCTATCAAGGCTTAGTACAGATTTTCAAGGTGCGAAAGTTGAGTAAGAAAGTTGTTTGGAACGTATTAACTAATCCTGATTATATTAGAGATTGGCTAGGTGTACATATTAAAACAGATCTGTATTTCGCAACTCCATGATCGGACGGTGGAGATCCGGATCGAAGATAACGGGGTCGGATTCAGTGAGACACTTGTTCAAAGCTTTGCAGAAAAAACATCCAGCGAACGTTCGGGCTTGGGACTCATCATTGCCAAGAAATTCATTGAAGCAAATGGCGGAAATTTTAGTGTCAGCAGTAGACCGAACGAAGGGACGACACTTTCGATCAGACTGCAAGTAGCACAATGTTAGAGTGAAATTGAGGCTAAACGATTTTTTGTTGGAGGGCGCTATTGACCATGAATCTTTTTAAAGAAGAAATCGGAAACTGGCAAGATTGGAGCAATGTCTCTCAATCATTATTTGCTTTTTCTGCTCTTACTAATTTCATATTCCAAAAAGAAAACCTGCCACTCGCGAAACTCGAAAACCTGCCACCGGCAACGAATGCTGTTTTCAAATCTGGTGATTTTGTTATAAAAATATATGTTCCGCGTGAGGGAGGAATGGATCCGGCAACGGAAATACAGACAGAATTGTTTTCCATGCAGCGAGCAAATCAGCTCGGAATTCATTCCCCTAAACTGATAGCACATGGTTTTGTGGAGGATAAATATCGTTTTGTTTACATGATAATGGAATATGTTCATGGGACCGCATTCGGCGAAGCCGTAAAAAGCATGGCACACATTGAAAAATCTGAAGCAGCAAAGCAACTTTGCAAACTCACGAATATAATGAACACCTCTTGCCCACGGTTCAATGACATTGATATCTTTGCCGATGAAGATCGTTCTGAAAGGTGGAGTATATATCCCGATTCCTTTAGGTCGGAAAGACTTATTTACATCACTTCTCACGATTACGGCGAGAAAGTATATGTCCACGGCGATCTAAACAGCAACAACGTCATCATTACCGATGACGGTAAACTTTGTATTATTGACTTTGCAGATGCCGTTCTTGCGCCGAAGGTTTACGAGGATGCGTATATTGCAGCCGAACTGTTCAAATTTGATTCTGTACTGCTACGTGGTTATTTCAGTGATTATTCTGAAGAAGAGCTTGTTGGAATCATCACGGATGGTCTGCTAATCCACGATTTCGGTGGAGATGTTGTCAGAAAATACCTCGGTAAACCAGAGGAGTTCCACTGTATTAATGATCTACGAAAACGGATATATGAAAAGCTGACAAACGAACCGTCAGGCCAGTAAAAATCCGTGCGGCAATCATTGATGTGCGTCGGTTTGTATGACATTGTATCAGTTCCATTACTCAGGTGAGTAGGACAGCATCGCCACAAACCGGCACGCCTCCCAATATTATAAGGTTGTAATTCCGCATGGTCAAAACCCAATAACACGGTATGCACAAAAACTGTATTGATACTGTGCTCAATAGACTTAAAGCACTTTAGAAGGAACGGAATTTGAGGCAAACATTTTGGAAATCTTAACGTGAGCGCAGAACATCTTTCGGACAACACATGACAACATTGTCATGTGACAACCTTGTCATATAATTTGTTTTATGTTATATATTTTTAACTCAACTTTCGCACCTAGAAAATCAATGTAAAACCAGTTGTAGAACGGTCTTACGGTCTGTTGAATAGCCAGCTTGCCAAAATAGAAAAACACCACTTCGTTTGGTAAAGTGAGAGTGTCAAGCCATCACTACCAGACAGAAGAGGTGTCTTCCATCATGATAGACCATCAGCCCGATCTGAATCAACTGCCAAACGAATTAAAGCCTGCTTTTCAAGAACTGAAAGTGATGAAACATCTTCAACAAGCCGGATTCCGTAAGCGATTTGGCTTTAGCTGTGCTCGGCTATTCCAACTCGTCTTTGTCCTTCTGTTTCACCAGAAGAATTGGTTTCGACTGCTCGAGAGCAGCAAGGGCGACTCCTTTCCCGGCAAGGATGCCGTCTATCGTTTCCTCAACCATGCAGGCTTTGCCTGGCGTCGTTTTCTGACGTCGCTCAGCGTCGCGACGGTGCAGAAGGTCAGCGTGCTTACGTCGGCAGATCGGGGCACCGTCTTCATCGTCGACGATTCCATGTTCGAACGCAACCGCAGCAAAGCCGTTGAGTTGCTGGCCAGGTTCAAAGATCATGCCACCGGCGCTTATTACAAGGGATTTCGTATGCTCACCATGGGATGGTCCGACCGGCCATACCTTCCTGCCGCTGGACTTCGCGCTGATCAGTTCCGGCAAATCTGCCATTAACGGCATGAACGAGAAGATCGACAAACGGACGAACGGGTATAAGCGACGTCAAGAAGCACTCCTGTCGGCTCCGCAGGTGATTGTATCGATGTTGGATCGCGCGCTTGCCGCCGGAGCCACGGCCTCCTATGTCTTGATGGACAGTTGGTTCACGCACGCGCCCCTCATTGGCGAGATCGCCTCCCGCGGGCTCGACGTGATCGGCATGGTCAAGAACGACAATAAGCGTTTCCTTGTTCAAGGCCGGAAGCTGTCGCTCAAAGAACTATACACCGCAGCGTCTCCGGTGCAAAGCAAGAAACGAGGCATCCTTCGTTCGATTCGAACCGAGCTTGCCTCCGGCATACCGGTTCACGTGGTATTCGTCCGTCATCGCACGAAGAAGAACGAATGGCTCGCGGTGCTGACGACGGATCTTTCCCTCTCCGTGGAGGACGTGATCCGTATTTACGGGATCCGCTGGGACATCGAGGTCTTCTTCAAGTGCACCAAGTCGCTGCTTCGTTTGCAGAAGGAGTTTCAAGGCCGCTCCTATGATTTACTGATCAGCCATACGACGATTGTATTCTCCCGCTATATTTTGCTGGCCTGGCAGCATCGGCAAAGTACGGATGCTCGCTCGTTCGGCGGTCTGTTTTATGTGTTGTGCGACGAAGTTGGCACATTGGACTGGGCCATCGCCTTGCAGCAACTGCTCGATCTGATCAACGAAATCGCTACGAAAGCAGGAAAAAAGCTTTCGGCTCTGATTCAACGTCAACTCCAGCAATGGATTGCAACTTTACCCAGCTACATCAAGGCCTGTTTGCCCATTTCATGCTGCGAAAGTTGAGTTAGTAAAAAAGATATATAGAATACTGAAGTCTGGTGGTAAGCTAGTTTTTACGGTTGAACATCCTGTTTTTACTGCCTATGGAACACAAGACTGGCATTATAACGAAAAAGGAGAAATACTGCATTTTCCGGTGGATAATTATTATTATGAGGGCAAACGGACAGCTATGTTTTTGGAAGAAAAGGTTACAAAATATCATAGAACACTGACCACATATCTAAATACACTGCTTTCAAATAGTTTTATAATAAATCAGATTGTGGAGCCACAGCCGCCAGAGAACATGATGGATATTCCGGGGATGGCGGATGAAATGCGCCGTCCCATGATGCTGATTGTATCGGCAAAAAAGAAGATGTAATAATATAGAAAAAATAAACGAGGAGTATGTAAATGAGATCAGAAAAAGAAATGATGGATTTAGTACTTTCTTTAGCAGAACAGGATGAACGTATTCGAATTGTGACCCTTGAGGGGTCACGCGCAAATATTAATATACCTAAAGATGAATTTCAGGATTATGATATTACATATTTTGTAAGTGATATAGAACCGTTTATATCTAATGATGACTGGCTTAATCAATTTGGGAATATAATAATGATGCAAAAGCCGGAGGATATGGAATTATTCCCACCTGAAGAAAAGGGATTTTCCTATCTTATGCTATTTGATGATTACAATAAAATTGATCTTACCTTATTGCCCTTGGAAGAGTTAGATAATTACCTAAAGGGCGATAAATTAATAAAGGTTCTAATTGATAAAGATTGTAGAATTAAAAGGGACATAGTTCCGACTGATATAGATTATCATGTAAGAAAGCCAAGCGCAAGGGAGTATGATGATTGCTGCAATGAATTTTGGAATGTAACACCTTATGTTATTAAAGGATTGTGCCGCAAAGAGATACTGTTTGCAATCGATCATCTGAACCAGATTCTACGGTTTGAACTACTTAGGATGATGTCGTGGAAGGTTGGGATAAAGACAGAATTTTCATTAAGTGTTGGGAAAAAATATAAGTATATTAACAAATACATTGATGAAGATCTATGGAATAGATTATTATCTACATATCGCATGGATTCCTATGAAAATATTTGGAAGTCATTATTTATATGCCACCAATTGTTCAGGGAAGTGTCCAAAGAGGTAGCAGAACTACTGGGGTTTGATTATCCAGAGTATGGTAAGAACATAACAAGATATACCGAGGACATGTATAAAAAATATGTTGAAAATGACTATTTTTAAAGATTAGCAAAGATTATTAACCATAAGCAAGGGGTGTAAATGTATGGAAAGTACTGATGTTATAAATGAAATTAGAGGTATATTACCTCGTAACTCAATTGGAAAATATGATTTACTAACTATTTTTACACATAAAACCGTTTTTGATAAAATTGTAAAAGTACTATCATTGGATTTTCAAAATAAAGTAGATTATGTGGCTGCCCCAGAAGCAATTGGATGGATACTAGGCACTGCCATAGCCAAAGAACTTGGAGTGGGGTTTATTGGAGTAAGAAAAGGTGATAAGCTGCCATACGCAAAAGAAGAGATTATTTCGACACATTTTACCGACTATTCAGGTCAAGATAAAAGCTTTGAAATATCTAAGAGTTCTATTGTGAGGAACAAAAGAGTTTTGATTGTAGATGATTGGATAGAGACAGGTTCTCAAATGAAGGCTTTAATAGCTTTGTTAGAGAAATTGGATTGCAGCATTATTGGGTTGGCTACTATTGGGATTGATATAAATGAGGTTACTCAAAAATGGATAGACAGCAGTTTTGTAGCTTATATTGGCTCAAACATATAATAAACCGAAAGAAAATCTTGAATCAAAATTTTGGATGGCGTTAATTTACAATACAACGAAAGATGTTTACTCTTTTTTTATAAATTTTAAGAGGCGTTAAAAAACAGTTTTCAGACGAAAGGAGATCGAAGTTGAGTATAGATTTAAGTAACAAAAAAATTCCGAAAGAAGCAATTCAAGCATTAAAAACTATAGCGGAACTACTTGATAATATGTTAATTGGGGTGTATTTGTATGGTTCGGCAGTAATGGGTGGTTTACGTATGAATAGCGATGTAGATATTTTGGTAATAACAAATCAAAGTTTATCTGAAAAAACTCGAAGGAATCTTACAAATAGGTTAATGCTTATATCTGGGAAAATAGGAAACATAAAAGATATGAGGCCTCTTGAAGTTACGGTCATAAATCAAAAGGATATTGTCCCTTGGCATTTCCCCCCCAAATATGAATTTATGTATGGCGAGTGGCTAAGAGAGCAGTTTGAAAAGGGAGAAATTCCTGAGTCGACTTATGATCCGGATTTAGCAATACTTTTAGCACAACTAAGAAAAAATAGTATTAACCTTTTGGGACCAAAGGCAACAGAAGTAATTGAGCCTGTGCCAATGACAGATATTCGAAAAGCAATTAAAGAATCGTTGCCCGGGTTGATAACTAGCATTAAAGGTGACGAACGCAATGTGATTTTAACTTTAGCCAGAATGTGGGTGACAGCATCTACTGGTGAAATCAGATCAAAAGATCTGGCAGCTGAATGGGCAATACCTCAATTACCTTATGAGCATGCCATTTTACTTGACAAAGCAAGAAAGGCTTATCTAGGAGGGTATATTGATAAGTGGAAAGGAATGGATTCTGAGGTGACTGAACTCGTTAATAATATGAAGAAGTCTATAGAGTCTTCCCTTAATCTCTAAAAGGCTGGTGTTGAGAATTCCATTGATAGGTTCTCTCATACCGAAATTTCTTAAAATGGTCAAAAACCGCTGGATATGTTCCCGTCTACCGATAGTGCAAAAAGTGTCGTGGATATGTTTCCGAGAACGGACATACCCAAATGACATTCATTCTATCCTCTCAAGCCACATTGAGACGGTAGTATTGATGTCGAGGCTGTAATATAAGCTGTTTTATTTCTAAAAAAATAAGGAGAAAAACTTATGTTAAGAAAAGCAATAATATCCGATTTGAATACAATAACGCAATTAGCAATCCTTCTATGGCCGGATAATGAATTTGATGACCTAAGGCAGGAAATGAAAGAATTGATTTTAGATAAAGAGGCTGTATTTTTTTTGTATTTTGATAATGATATTCCTGTCGGGTTTGCACAATGCCAGCTTCGACATGATTATGTTGAAGGTACAGACAGCAGTCCGGTTGGCTATTTAGAAGGTGTTTTTGTAATGGAGAATTATCGAAATAAGGGTATTGCTACGCAATTGCTCCAACACTGTGAACTGTGGTCTAAAGAAAATGCTTGTACTGAGTTTGCCAGCGATTGTGAAATTAGCAATGCAGAAAGTTATGTTTTTCATATGAAATTCGGCTTTCAAGAAGCCAATCGTATCATTTGCTTTAAAAAGGATATCACACTACAAAGTTAGAAATCACTGGAAGACAAATCTACACAAAACACAAATGACTGTACTTTTTCTGTTTGAGGAAACAAGTCCATAAAGCCGCTTTTTGATAGTCATGTGGTCAGATTAGATGTCATAGCTCGGTGAGTGGTCGGGTTGGATGTCGGCGTTGGCAAGTGGTCGGGTTAGATGTCGGGGGTCGCGAGTGGTCAGGTTGGATGTTTTTTCGGAAACTTTTGAGGTTGTGTGGTCGGTTTGGATGTTGGCTAAAAAACATTGCTATTGTAACGATAAATTAGAATTTGAACGGAGAAGGTGCATGGTAAATAAAAAAGATGCCATTGAGATAATTTTATACGCCGAAGAAAATGGAATTGCCATTTGGTTAGATGGTGGCTGGGGCGTTGATGCTCTTTTAGAAGAAGAAACAAGGCTCCACAACGATATTGATTTATTTGTGGAAGAAAATAATAGTAAAAAGTTTATTGAAATAATAAAAGAAAAAGGTTTTGCGGAAGTTACAGAAGCATATACCACTACAAATCACACGATTTGGAAGGACGCTCAAGACAGGATAATTGATTTTCATATATTTAAATTCAACGAACAAGGATACATTGTTTTTGAAGGAGAAGCATATCCCCCAAAAGTGTTTAGTGGTATTGGGAAAATAGGCGATAAAATGGTTAGATGTATTGATGCTGAAAATCAAGTATTATTTCATCTGGGCTATGAGCATGATGAAAATGATATGCATGATGTAAAACTATTGTGCGAGAAATTTAATATTCCTGTTCCTAGTGAATACAAGTAACTGAAAAATTCCAATTTCTCTATCAATAGTTCAATAAATTAGAAAACTACATGAAAGAGAATCGACTAAACTGTACACAGAATGTCGGATGAGTAAACGCACCCTTTGATAATATTGATGATGAAAGGAGGTTGTTCAATGGATTCTTTGAGAAGTATGAATAATGCATTGGCATATATTGAAGAGCACTTAACAGAAGAAATTGATTATAGTGAAGTATCTAAAATTGCTTACTGTTCAGAGTATCATTTTAAGCGGATGTTTTCTTTCTTAGCAGGCATAAGTTTATCAGAGTATATTCGGAGAAGAAGACTGACATTGGCTGTACTAGATTTGAAAGATAGGGATTTGAGAATAATTGATGTAGCCGTCAAATATGGCTATAATTCGGCTGATTCATTTTCCCGTGCTTTTCATTCCCTGCATGGCATTCTCCCTTCTGAGGCAAGAAGTGAGAATACACAATTAAAAGCTTATCCTCGAATGACCTTTCAATTATCAATTAAAGGAGGATGCGAAATGAACTATCGTATTGTTGAAAAAGAGTCATTTAAGTTAGTAGGATTTAAGAAGAGAGTTCCAGTTATTTTTGAAGGTGTCAATCCAGAGATTGCAAAAATGACCGAACTTTTAACACCGGAGGTTATTAAACATTTAAAAGCAATTTCAGATATGGAACCAAGAGGTATCATTAGTGCTTCTACTAATTTTTCAGAAGGTAGAATGGAAGAGAAAGGAGAATTAGATCATTACATTGGAGTAGCAACATCAAGTAATGATACTGCAGATTTTGATGTATTAAAAATTGATGCTAGTACCTGGGCTGTATTTGAATCAATTGGACCATTTCCGGAAACACTTCAAAATGTGTGGGGTAGGATATACTCAGAGTGGTTTCCATCTTCAGGATATGAGGCAGCCCCAGGTCCTGAAATTTTGTGGAACGAGAGTCCAGATACCGGAAATCCAAAGTATCGAAGCGAAATCTGGATTCCAGTAAAGAAAAAAGACTATTAATTATATCAATGTTAATGGTTGAGGGTGCTCCTTAGTTAGAGTGCCCTTTTCTTTAACAGCGGTATAGAGAAAGTCGATATTTTCCCACAAACGAGAGCCAATATTGGATATGTTTCCATTTACGAGCGTGGATATTTTCCCAAGTTCGAGGGTGGGTAAAAATAGAACTAAAATGCCGTTTTGACAGCTATTAAGACCTCTCAAAACATGTTGAGACGGTAGTATTGCTGTCAAGGATAGAAAAGTAAAGGCGTAGAAACATGAGTAAATAAGGACTTTCCGTGATTTGAGATCTGGCTTTAAGCTGGAGGAGAATCACGGATTTTTTTATGTGGGAACTTATCCAAAACTAGCAAGGTTTAGGGTTGAGTGAATAGTGTTACTTTGAGGCTTGTGAGTTGATAGGATTGCTGGCAAAAATATAGTGAGTGGATAGGATTATTGTCAAAAAATTAGAGAACATTTACACTTTCTATTGACCGAATGTCAAGGGTTTCTGTAAGTCGGCCAAAATTGAAGAAATCAGAGAGCATGAATATGTCCTAACCCCAGGAAGATATGTAGGAATAGAAGATGTAGAAGATAATGGAATTCCATTCGATGAAAAGATCGAGAATATGACAGCTGAGCTGGCTGAACTCTTTGCTAAATCACGACACCTTGAAGATGAGATCAGAAAGAATCTTGGGGGTATTAGGTATGAGTTTTAGGGAGTGGAGTGAAGTGAAATTAGAAGAAATTAATGATATTGAAATGGGCCAATCTCCAAAATCAGAACTTTACAACCAAACAGGAGAAGGCTTACCGTTTCTGCAAGGCAACAGAACATTTGGAGATAAATATCCATACTTTGATACTTATTACACAGAAAATAAAAAAAAGCAAACACAAACGATGTAATGATGAGCGTTAGAGCTCCCTGTTGGTGATTTAAATATTGCCCAGACAAAAATAAGCCTCGGTAGAGGAGTTTGCGCAATGCGACTGAAAGGTGAACAGAATAGTAACTATCTGTTTTATCTGATGAAACACAATATTAAAGAGATGATAAATTGGGAAAGTGGAACAGTTTTTGGGTCAGTATATAAAAAAGATATATTGGGTTTAGAAGCAAAATTACCAATATACCACGTCGTCATAGCCTTCAAATCAGGTTTCGAAATGGAAGTATGAGATGCAATTGATTATTTTTGCATTGAACATATCGTTTTGTTGTGTTATTCTACAGCTTGATATAAATAAAGATGTAGGAGGAACCGAAACTATGACAGCATCAATACGTTTAAAATAAGCAGGCAATAAAAAAGGCAGAATCTATCCCAATGATAGGCTTTTTTGTTGTGCTTATTTATACGATATTGAGCATTCATTAGTTA
Source organism: Aerococcus sp. L_32 (assembly GCF_050689315.1). Taxonomy (NCBI): domain Bacteria; kingdom Bacillati; phylum Bacillota; class Bacilli; order Lactobacillales; family Aerococcaceae; genus Aerococcus; species Aerococcus sp. L_32. Next base: position 4,129 of record NZ_JBOEQF010000003.1, on the reverse strand, counting down.
AGGTGAGGATATAGGTTATTTAACTATACCTTTATTTAACGATGTCTTTAATATGAATGTTTCCAGATTGTATGTATGCAGACCAAAAGCCACATTGTGGATTTTGGCCTGCATTTTTTATTGCCTAGAATACTATTTAAAATAGAAATTTAAGCAAAAAAATATGTAGGAGATAATAGAAATGGAAAAATATATAAATTGGAAACTTAAGTTTTATACTATATGGGCAGGGCAGGCGGTATCTTTAATCACTAGTGCGATCCTGCAAATGGCGATAATTTTTTACCTCACAGAAAAAACAGGATCTGCGATGGTCTTGTCTATGGCTTCACTAGTAGGTTTCTTACCCTATGCGGTCTTTGGACCAGCCATTGGTGTATTAGTTGATCGTCATGATAGGAAGAAGATAATGATTGGGGCTGATTTAATTATAGCAACAGCTGGCGCAGTGCTCGCTATTGTTGCGTTGTATACGGAGTTATCTGTATGGATGGTTATGGTAGTATTGTTTATCCGTAGCATTGGAACGGCTTTTCATTCTCCGGCACTCAATGCGGTTACGCCGCTTTTAGTACCAGAAGAACAGCTTACGAAATGTGCAGGTTATAGTCAGTCTGTGCAGTCGATAAGCTATATTATTAGTCCGGCGGCGGCAGCATTGTTATATTCCGCTTGGAAATTAAATGCAATTATTGCGATCGATGTATTGGGCGCTGTGATTGCATCTATTACGGTAGCAAGTGTAAGTATTCCTAAGCTGGGTGATCAAGTACAACGTTTGAAACCAAATTTCTTAAGAGAAATGAAAGAAGGAATTGTCGCATTGAGACAAAACAAAGGCTTATTTGCCTTATTACTCTTAGGAACGCTATATACGCTTGTGTATATGCCAATTAATGCACTGTTTCCTTTAATTAATATGGAATACTTTAATGGAACACCTGTGCATATTTCCATTACCGAAATCGCTTTTGCATCTGGAATGCTAGTAGGCGGTCTACTATTAGGAAGATTGGGGAAATTTGAAAAGCGTATATTACTAATAACAGGTTCATTCTTTATAATGGGAGCCAGTTTAGCTGTTTCAGGATTACTTCCTCCAAGTAGATTTGTTATATTTGTAGCTTGCTGTGCAGTAATGGGGCTTTCAGTGCCATTTTATAGCGGTGTGCAAACAGCTCTTTTTCAGGAGAAGATTAAGCCTGAATATTTAGGACGTGTATTTTCTCTGACCGGAAGTATGATGTCATTTGCTATGCCAATTGGATTAATTCTTTCTGGATTCTTTGCTGATAGAGTTGGTGTAAATCATTGGTTTTTACTATCAGGTATTTTAATTATTGGCATTGCTATAGTTTGTCCAATGATAACAGAGATTAGAGAATTAGATTTAAAATAAAATAATAATGGAGGGATACTTATGTATCTTATTTTCATGTAATTCTTCCTGCTAAAATCGCAGGGTTTTCCCTGCGTACAAGCAAATGAAAGCATGCGATTATAGACAGGAGGAAATGTTATGGAATTAATATTAAAAGCAAAAGACATTCGTGTGGAATTCACAGGGCGAGATGTTTTGGATATAGATGAATTAGAAATATATGATTATGACCGTATTGGTTTAGTAGGAGCAAATGGCGTAGGGAAAAGTACTTTACTCAAGGTGCTTTTAGGGGAACTAACCCCAGCAGGATGTAAAATTAATCGTCCAGGTGAACTTGCCTATATTCCTCAGTTGGACGAGGGAAGTTTGCAGGAAGAAAAAGATTTTGCGCTTGTAGGTAAGCTCGGTGTTGAGCAATTAGATATACAGACTATGAGCGGTGGTGAAGAAACAAGACTTAAAATAGCACAGGCTTTATCAGCACAGATGCATGGTATTTTAGCGGATGAACCTACCAGTCATTTAGATCGTGAAGGAATTGATTTTCTAATTGGACAGCTAAAATATTTTACAGGTGCATTGTTAGTTATTAGCCATGACCGCTATTTTCTTGATGAAATAGTAGATAAAATATGGGAACTGAAAGATGGCAAAATCAACGAGTATTGGGGAAACTATTCTGATTATCTTCGTCAGAAAGAGGAAGAACGCAAGAGCCAAGGCGCACAATACGAACAATTTATTGCAGAACGTGCCCGATTGGAAAGGGCTGCGGAGGAAAAGCGAAAACAGGCTCGTAAAATAGAACAGAAGGCAAAAGGTTCTTCAAAGAAAAAAAGTACTGAAGGCGGAGGGCGTTTAGCTCATCAAAAATCAATAGGAAGTAAGGGAAAAAAGTTGCATAATGCCGCTAAATCCCTAGAGCACAGGATTGCAGCCTTAGGAAATGTAGAAGCTCCGGAAGACATTCGCAGAATTCGTTTCAGGCAAAGTAAAGCATTGGAGCTTCATAATCCATACCCTATAGTCGGTACGGAAATTAATAAAATATTTGGAGATAAGGCACTGTTTAAAGATGCATCTTTTCAAATTCCTCTAGGAGCAAAAGTAGCGCTAACTGGAGGTAATGGAACAGGAAAAACAACCTTAATCCAAATGATCTTAAATCATGAAGATGGAATTTCTATTTCACCTAAGGCCAAAATAGGATACTTTGCACAAAATGGTTACAAATACAACAGTAATCAAAAAGTCTTGGAATTCATGCAGGAGGATTGTGATTACAATGTTTCGGAAATTCGTTCTGTGTTAGCATCAATGGGAATTAAACAAAACGACATAGGAAAAAGCTTAGTTGTTTTAAGTGGTGGTGAAATTATGAAATTATTGCTAGCTAAAATGCTTATGGGTAGATATAACATCTTACTAATGGATGAACCCAGCAACTTCCTTGACATACCAAGCTTAGAGGCTTTGGAAATATTAATGAAGGAGTATGCTGGAACTATAGTGTTTATCACCCATGACAAACGGCTACTCGATAATGTGGCTGATGTGGTTTATGAAATTAGTGATAAGAAAATAAATCTGAAACATTAAATTTAAGGTAGTCGCTAGTCAGTATAGTCTGTTCTGGCTAGTGGCTTCATTATAAAGCTAGTTTCTAATGTTTTGAAATAAGATATGAATATCTGATTGGAGGGTTTAGAAATGTTAATACGGGTAGTTCCATACGACCCTTTTTGGGAAGCAGCATATGATAATGAAGCACAGAAAATAAGTAGTATTTTGAAGGACATATTGGTGGAGATTTACCATATTGGCAGTACAGCAGTTAAAGGTTTACATGCTAAACCAATCATAGATATAATGCCCGTAGTGACAAATATTAGTTTGGTTGATAAGCATAACAAAGAATTTGTAGCCATTGGATATGAGTGTATGGGTGAGTTTGGTATTAAAGGGCGGAGATATTTCCGTAAAGGTGGCGATAACAGGACACACCAAATTCATATTTTTGAGCAAAACAATCACATTGATATTACTAGGCACATAGCAGTAAGGGATTTTCTGCGTACACATCCTGACATCGCTTTAGAGTATGGCGAATTAAAGATGGAGTTGGCTTATCGATTCCCGGAGGATATTGAAGGCTACTGCGCCGGTAAGGATGCATTTGTAAAACAACTAGAAAAGGACGCTTTGCTATGGTATCAAGCTGTCTTATAGGGAAAAATTCAATACTTCTCTATTTTATATGTAAAATACTCCGAGAAAAAAAGCATGTGATCCATTCAGGTTTATTATCGACCATATTACCATATGAATGAAAATGGTTACTATATCAATCATGCAACAGACAGAAAATGAATAATCATTCTAATTATTAATCTAGATGAGCCACATGTAGGGTGTATAATAATTATTGCAAAAATGTTTGTCGATATGTTCCCACATACGGCAGTCAATCTTTGATATGTTTCCACAAATAAAAATCACTAAAAAAGGAACATGGTAATTTCCATTTGATAGCTATCCCCTCATCTCAAAACATGTTGAGACAGTGACACTACTTGAGAAGAAACGTTAGTTTCGCAGAAGTAGATCTCCTACCCATGCACGGATTTTCCAAGAAGGCAAGCAAAATGAGCAAGCTGAGTGGCTGAAACATTGTATGTTTAATAGTATAATTCATGAGGGAACAAAGCGACTTCATAAACGTTGGTTTAGAAAGCATATGAGTCG
>NZ_JBOEQF010000002.1:0-42226 GCF_050689315.1 Aerococcus sp. L_32 | reverse complement strand
GGTACCGTCACCCTCTTCATAGTCTGCGTATGTATAGGTAACCTCTGTATCCCAGTCAACATAGCCTTCTTCAATCGCATCTACATACATTACTGCTAGCGGTAACTTAATCGTAGAAGCGGCAGTTTGGAAGGTACTTTCGTTAATTGTGTAGCTTTCGTCAGTTTTAAAGTTGGTATATTGTAGCGAAACTTGGCTTTCATCTACCCCAAATTCTGCCATTGTCACTTCAATCAATTCATCCATTGAGGCGTATTGACTAGTATCGATTAGTTCAATACCTGACGCTTGCATTAAATCCAGGTTGTATACTTCTTCATCACTTAAGGTTAATGGGGTGCTACCTGAAGATTCACTTGCAGTAGATTCGTCTACTGTCGCTGTTAATGAATCGCTTGATGCATTCCCTTCACCCTCATCATTATATTTAAATATAGCAATTAATACTGCTATTAAAGCCACTCCTAGAACGAAGAAGGGCACTAGCGGTTTAATACTAGATTTTTTTCTGCTTTTCGACATGCATTACTCCTTATTCATTTTTAATATTCTATGGTCCTCATCCCATGCATATGAATTTTACCAAGAAAATATGATAATACTGTGACAATTTCCCACTTATTGTGAATGAATGATGTTTTATATTTTAAGAGTACGTTAATTCTATGCCTAGCTCTCATATAAAACAAGACAAGATGGTTATCCTGTCTCGTTATGGTAGTTATTAATAAGCGCGTGCATACCACACAGTGTATTTAGCAGGTTTACCAGAATATAGGTCAACTGTTTTTTCTACTGGTGGGTTGAATGGGATATTACGTGAAGTGAATCCTGTGGCTTCTTTGATGGCTGCTTCTGATTCATCAGTACCATCCCAACCAGCTAAAATCCAACCTGGACGTTCGCCATTTTCTTCACAAGCTGCTAAGTGAGCAGTCAATTGATCCATTGTATCAATATCAAAATGTTCATTCTCAGCACGGAAAGCTACCGCTTTATCGTAAAGACGTTGGTGCATTTCATCAAAACGGTTATTAATTTCAGCTACTATGTCTTGATCTAGTGAAAATGCCTCTTTACCATCAACATCGCGCATTTTAATCATGACTTGGTTGTTTTCCATATCACGTGGACCAAATTCAATTCTTAATGGTACACCATGTACTTCAGACTCATTGTATTTGTAACCTGGTGAGTTGTTTGAATCATCAAGGTTTACGCGTAAGCCAGCTGCTGATAAAGTGGCCTTGATTTCTTGTAATTTCTCAAGTACTTGTGGATTTTTCTTGATGTTCCCAACAGGAATTAGAGAAACTTGGGTACCGGCAACGCGTGGCGGTAAGACCAATCCTTGTTCGTCACCGTGGATCATGATCATGGCACCGATTAAACGGGTTGATGAACCCCAAGATGTTGTATGTACGTATGTATGTTGGTTGTCTTCATTCAAGAATTTAATATCAAAAGCTTCTGCAAAGTTTTGACCTAAATAGTGAGAAGTTCCCGCTTGAATTGCTTTTGTATCTTTTGTCATCGCTTCAATCGAGAAGGTATCTACCGCACCAGCAAAGCGTTCTGATGGTGTTTTTTGTCCCTCATAAACTGGCATTGCAAATACTTCTTTTACTAGGTCAGTATAGTAGTGCAACATTTTCATCGTACGTTCGCGTGCTTCTTCTTCAGTTGCATGCGCTGTGTGACCTTCTTGCCACAAGAATTCTGATGTACGGATAAATGGTAATGTCCGTTTTTCCCAACGGAAGACGTTAGCCCATTGGTTTAATTCCATTGGTAGGTCACGGTATGAATTAATCCAGTCAGACATAGCGTTTCCGAATAAAGTTTCAGAAGTTGGACGTAATGCCAATGGCTCTTCTAATTTTTCTTCACCTGCTTCAGTTACCCATGGCAATTCAGGCGCGAAACCTTCTACGTGGTCAGCCTCTTTTTCAAAGAAGTGTTTTGGAATTAACATTGGGAAGTAGGCGTTACGAATATCTTCCTTCTTCAACATTTTGTTAAAGGCATCTTTATATGATTCCCATAATAAAAAGCCATCTGGTTTAAAAATCATTGTCCCACGGGCAGGACCGTAATCCATTAAATCGCCCTGTTGAATTGCTTGTAAATACCATTTTGAAAAATCTGTTTGTTGTAAGTTTTCTGTTGCTTCTTGCTTCGCCATTTTCATACTCCTTTTAAAAAAATATTCCTTCAACCAAAAAGAGCATCCCATCCATAAAGGACGAAATGCTCGCGGTGCCACCTTTTTTAGTCAGAGATACAAAAGGTCTCCAACTCTCTCAAAGACGATAACGGCGCCACCGTGCCTTTTTCAAGGCGATTTTTATAAGTAGTAGGTTCATGTAGTCAGTGGGGATATGCTTACACCTGATCATATCTCGCTTAATCCTTAACAACATTACTAGTCTACAAATCGTTTGTTTATTCGCTTAGCTTACAGCCTATATTTTGCTTGATTAGCTAGTAAAAGTCAATATCTCTAGTCTTTTTCCCATGAGAAAAGACTAGTTTCATTAATCAAGCAAGTCAACTGTTAAATGACTAACCAATTCTTTCGTTAAGATTCGTTTTTGGGCGTGACCTGATTTTCGGCCTTCATAACCGTTACATAAGTAGACTTCTTCATCTGTATGTGCAACAACTTCCGGTAAATGATAGTCAGGGTCTACATAGTCTTTCAAGACTACATAGGTTAGAAAGGCCGTTGCAGCTAGATAACGCTCACCGGTATGTTTCTCACCAATGACCTTGGCAAAAATTTCCATCGAACGTTTACCTGCTCCCGTTACATAGGTTTCAACATGGGCAATATCGCCTTCTGGCAAAGGCGCTATGAAATGAATATCGTCCATATTAGCAGTCATTGTACCATATGGCGTCAACCGACCTGCGGATACAGAAGCCACATTATCCATGATATATAATATTTGGCCACCATATAAATTCTTATAAAAATTGGTTTGATTAGGCATAATTCGATGTGATTGTACTGCCTTAGTTCGTTTACAAGTTACTTGTGTCATAAATCTGACCTCCATTTAATCATTCATTCCGGACCTTTTAAGTGATTTACTTAAAGGTAAGGATAGAATAGGCGTTATAATCCCTGAAGTGACAGCTTCTAATAACCCATTACCGCCAATGGTAACTAAGAATGTAGCAATTAAAGCAGATGTTGGGATATTTAGCGCATTCGCATAAGCTTCTGCTGAAAATAGGTAAATCGCACCTAAAACAGTAACTGTATTCACTATAGAGCCGGTAACACCTGTAATGATAAATTTTGTTCTATCTTTCACCTTACCATCAAGGTATATAGCAATCCATCCTGAAATAAAGCCAACTAGCATCCGCGGAATAACAGATACTAAGGGGTTTAAGAAAACTACTGACATGATATCGGGCACAATTGCTGCCTTGATCATCCGCAAAATACCCCAAGAAGCACCGAGGATAAGTCCAGTTTGTGGCCCAAATAAACTAGCACCGATAATAACTGTTACATGAATAATTGTTGCCTGGACTGGTCCAATCGGGATATAGCCTATTCCAGGAACAAAAGTTTGAATAATTAAAATCGCCAACATCAAACTAATCACAGTTAATCTGGCGGTCCGTTCTTTTTGATGATCCATAATAAACCTCGATATCTAAATTTATAATATATGTGGCGTTATCATACCACGAATCCGCCCAATAATAAAAGGCTAACATTGAGCTAGCCTTCCTTGTCATCCTGATTAAATGAAAGATGTTTACCCTTCAGTATATCCACGAAACGGGCAGTTAATTTAGCAGTCATTCCCCATAAATGTTCCCCTTGAATATTGTAAAAAAGAATTTCCCGTTGTTCAGATCGACTAAAATTATATTGTTTCCCCCCTGGAATTAGGTTAAAGGGGAAATCATCCGCCACTTGCTGGTGGTGGGCTACATAATGGACGTCAGGCGTCATGGTCTTCAACTCACGCAAAGGGATGGTAAAAACATGGTCCACTTCATACTTGTTGAGGGTCAAATCATCCAAACTTTCAATGGCTAATTCACCCACATGACAACCGATAATTCGTTTGCCCATGACAATATAATCCATTTCACCAACCACGTCGATCTTATCAGGGCTTACCCCCAACTCCTCCGTCGTTTCACGGACCGCGGCTTGCTCAAAACCTTCGCCCGCTTCTACCCGACCACCAGGAAAAGCGGCATCCCCAGCTTGGGAAATGCCGTTTGCCCTGTGTTCGAATAAAATATGCCATTCCCCGTCCAATTTGGCTAGAGGGATTAAGACGGCATATGCTTTTTCAACGTCGAGAGGGCGTGGTTCGTAGGTTTGAAAGATACGTCTAACCTCATCCATCACAATCGCCCTTCCTTCAATTGATGTTGATCTTTTGATAATAAATTATTTGTCGCGGTTTTGGTAAGCTTCCCAGTCAGCTGTAAAGCCTTCGATACCTTTGTCAGTTAAGACGTGACCCCATAATTTAGGGAATAGGCTACCTGGAATAGTACCAATGTGAGCGCCCGCTAAAGCAGAACCTTCAAAGTGGGCAATGTGACGGATAGATGCCGCAATAATTTCAGCTTCGTAACCGTAGATATCCAATACTTCACGTAATTCAACGATTAATTTCAAGCCGTCTTGACCTAAGTCATCGATACGACCGATAAATGGTGAAATGTAAGTTGCACCAGCTTTAGCCGCCATTAATCCTTGAGAAACAGAGAAGATTAAAGTGACATTTGTTTTAATGCCTTCTTTAGAAAGTGTGTTTACAGCTTTTAAACCAGCTTCAGTCATTGGGATTTTAACAACAACGTTGTCAGCCCATTTAGCGATTGCATGTGCTTCTTCAACCATTTCTTCGTAGGTTAAACCAGTAACCTCAGCAGAAACTGGACCATCAATTGTACCAGCGATGTCTTTGATTACTTCTTCAAAATCGCGTCCTTCTTTAGCTACTAGAGATGGGTTAGTTGTTACACCGTCAACTAAACCTAAGTCATTAATTCGTTTAATTTCATCAATGTTTGCAGTATCTAAGAAAAATTTCATTTTTCAAAAGCCTCCTGTTGGCTAATTCATGACTGACGTAGTGACAAAGGTGGTAGCTGACGAATTAGTCAGCTAAACCTTTATAAGTATTGGCAATATTTTCAGCTGTAAAGCCGTATTCCTCTTGAATTACGGCACCTTTACCTGAAGCACCAAAACGGTCGATACCAACGATTGCACCGTTTAAGCCAGTGTATTTAGCCCATCCGAATGAAGAACCCATTTCAACAGCTACACGTTTAGTGATTGCTTTTGGCAATACAGACTCTTTGTAAGCTTCGTCTTGTGCATTGAAGATTTCTTGAGACGGCATAGATACAACAGATACGTTGATGCCTTCTTCAGCTAATTGCGTTTGCGCTTCAATCGCTAAGCTCACTTCAGAACCAGTCGCGATTAAGATACCTTCTTGTTCGCCAGCAGCTGGTGAAATTACGTAAGCACCTTTACGAACGCCTTCTTCAGCGTTTTCTTTAGTCCCTTCAATAACTGGTAAGTCTTGACGAGATAAGACTAACATTGTTGGTGTTTCTTCTGATTCTAAAGCTAATTTCCAAGCCACACCTACTTCGTTTCCGTCTGCAGGACGAACAACATTTACGTTGTGCATTGCACGGAATGAAGCTAATTGTTCAACTGGTTCATGTGTTGGACCATCTTCACCAACACCAATTGAGTCATGGGTAAATACATAAGTCACTGGTAATTTAGAGATTGCCGCTAAACGAACTGCTGGACGTAAGTAGTCAGAGAATACGAAGAATGTACCCGCGTATGTTTTAGAACCACCGTGTAAAGCAATACCGTTCATAGCTGCAGCCATTGCAAATTCACGCACACCATACCAAATGTTACGGCCTTGGTATGAACCTGCTTGGAATTCTTCGTCTGCATCGTTCATTGTGTTGTTAGATGAAGATAAGTCAGCTGACCCACCCCAGAATTCTGGTAAAGCTTTACCAATTTCTTGAATAGCTGCTTGAGAGGTTTTACGACTTGCTGCTGCTTTATCGTCTACTTCATAAACAGGAATGTTTGCTTCCCAACCTTCAGGTAATTTACCTGCATAAGCGCGCTCGTATTGGGTTGCTAATTCGGGATAAGCTGCTTTATAGTCAGCGAATAATTGGTTCCAAGCTTCTTCTTCGGACTGGCCACGAGACGCAACAACTTCATTGAAACGGTCGTAAACTTCTTGAGGAATATCGAATGCATCGTAGTCCCAACCAAATTTTTTCTTAGCGAAAGTAGAACCTTCAGCACCTAATGGCGCACCATGAACACCAGAAGTACCTTGTTTTTCAGCACCGAAACCAATAATTGTTTTAATTTCAATCAATGTTGGTTGATCAGTGTTGGCTTTAGCTTGTTCAATTGCAGTGTTAATGGCATCTAAGTCGTTACCATCTTTCACTAAAATATGTTCCCAGCCATAAGCTTTGAAACGATCACCAACATTTTCAGTAAAGGCTTTAGAAGTAGGACCATCTAATGAAATGTCGTTTGAATCGTATAAAGCGATTAATTTGTTCAGTTTTAAATGACCAGCTAAAGATGCTGCTTCTTGCGTCACACCTTCCATCAAGTCACCGTCACCAACTAGGGTGTAAGTAAAATGATCCACAACGTTAAAACCGTCTTTATTGTAAACAGCAGCGTCATGCGCTTCTGCCATTGCCATACCTACTGCATTAGCAAAACCTTGACCTAATGGACCTGTTGTTGCTTCTACACCGTCAGTTTCGTGTACCTCTGGATGTCCAGGGGTTTTCGAACCGAATTGACGGAAGTTTTTCGTATCTTCTAAAGATACATCAAATCCTGATAAGTGAAGTAAGCTATAAAGCATTGCAGAACCATGTCCAGCCGATAATACAAATCGGTCGCGGTTAGTCCACTTACTGTGTTGTGGGTTTTGACGTAGGTGTTTTGACCATAGGGCATATGCCATTGGTGCAGCACCTAAAGGTAAACCTGGGTGTCCAGAATTCGCCTTATCCACCATATCTGTGCTTAAAGCACGAATAGCGTTTGTTGCTAAAATATCCGTGTTGTCAAACATTCATTTCACTCCTTAAAATCTGTTCAATTTCTCATTTAAAGCTGACAGCTTGTCATACTAACAGTATAACAAAAAATCTCTAAAATCACTATTTATAGGCGTTAGAACTTATTGGTCACGCAAAATTTTATTCTGCGACGAACACCAATTTTTCTAATGCTTTTGCAATCCCTTCATCATCATTGCTTGCTGTAACGTATTGCGCATTGTCCTTCAAGTCGTCAATTGCGTTACCCATAGCCACACCACAACCAGCCCATTTAATCATGGATAAATCATTCGCTTGGTCACCAAAGGCCATTGTTTCACTTTGATCAATCCCTAAACTTTCTGCTAACTTAGCTAAAGCTTCTCCTTTATCAACGCCTTTTGGCATAATTTCTAAGAAGAATGGCTCAGATTTCATAATCGAGTATTTTTCGTACAATTCAGGGTCCAATGTTGCGATAAAGGCGTCTAACTTCCCAGGTTCAGCCGTAATCATGACTTTTGGTGCCGTAATTTCACCATCATAGAAATCGACCGTTCTGATTGGCATTTCATTTAAAGTAGATTCAACTTCTACGTATTGGTCTTTTGGTTCATCTTGAACAAGCACATATTCATCGTCATGGGCATGCACATCTAAATCATATTCCTTAGCCAAGTCAACCCAACTTTGTAATTCATCGTTGGTTAAGGCATGTGAAAAGACGGTACGATCAGTTGCTACTTCTTTTACTAAGCCACCATTAAAACAAGAAACAAATGGTACGATTTCACGGCCAACTAAATCTGCATTTAATAGTACGCCTTTATAAGGTCGACCCGATGAGATAACTACATGGATACCCGCATCATGCAATTTATGAAGCGCTTCTTTGGTCGCTTGAGATACCTCTTTTTTCGAATTTACTAAAGTCCCATCAATATCAAATGCGATTAATTTATACATCTATGCATTTCCTCCATCTTTTTTAAAATATTCTGGCAGCCTCATATCACCTTCATATGAAATGACAACTGGCTTATCCCCAAACGTTACACGACCATTCACAACCTGATAACTAGCTTTAGAAATTTCATCTTTATATTCTCCATCAGGTATGCCCAATTCAATTTCAGCAACTTGTTCTTCTTCTTTCAATTTGAAAATACCAAACAAATGCTGCGTGTAATAATGGTAAGAAAGTACCACTGTTGAATCTCCAGCAGGCATAGTCGTATAATAGCCACTCTTACATACTTCCCGTTTCTTAATTTGTGACATACGATTAATCAACGGGGTTAAATCTTGATTAATAGCCCAGTTAATCGTTTCACCGCTTTGGAAGTTAAATCGTTCTTTTGATCCATACTCCTGTCCCATAAATACGCTGGCTATCCCTTTTTGGAAAAAGGAAAAAGCTGTCCAATTTTCTAGTTCACTACCTGGTTTAACACATTTTGCAAAGCGTGGGAATTCCTCAAATTCTAAAGAATGCATACTTACGTATGTATTTGGCAACATCAACTCTTGGTAATTTAAGGTACCAACAAAGTTTTCCAAGGACAATTCTCCATGATAAAAACGATTTTTATAGAAGGAACCTGGAATTTGATCAACTACGTCAAAGTTAGGATATAATTCCCCTTCTGTCCAATAAGGCATATTCATTTGTTGTAACTTCGTTAGGATTGATAAAGGCATGGTTGCAGCCACCCAATAGAAATATGGATGAACATCTTCCACTTCAGCCCGTGCTGACGCCCAAAATTCAGGACGAACCAGTTGGGCATGGTTTGCCGCAAACCCATCCACAAATTTAGCCCAATATTTTAGATTTTCAATGATGTAATCCCATAATTTAGGGTTGGTATAGTCTAAATCGTAGGAACTATCATAGATGTCCAATCGAGAAATCATTTCGCCCTGTTCATTATGTAAGAAATATTCAGGATGTTCTTTAACTAACTCCGAATCCTTTGCCAAATGGAATAATTGTAGGTTTAACATCACTTGCATACCCATCTCATGGATACTGTCCACTAATTCTTGAAAATCATCTAAGCTCCCATACTGCTGGGAAACCTCAGAGATATTTTTCACGATCATTGGATTACCTTTCAAATTATCAGCAACCCTCAAGTCAGTAGTTGGAAAGATAGACTGCAGTAAAATAATGTCTACGCCCAAATCTTTCAAACGTTGAAGCTCTGGAATAATCGATTTGAAAGTCCCTTCCTTTGTAAAATTGCGAACAAATAACTTATACAACGTTTTGTGACGTAACGTTAAATTCGTTACTTTAGCCATGGCTGACCTCCTATATTAACTGCGACTCTTTTTGCTATCTTCATTCTAGCATACGTGCATCAAATTACTCACCATAATCATCCTTATCACTAGTAAAAATGATTTTACTAGTTTAACAACCTGTAAAAGGCTTTTTTTGCTCGTGAATAAGCGGAATTTATACATAAAAAGGTTTTTGCGAACGATTGAAAAATAAATTAACTAAACATTCGTGTTTAGTATTGATTTTTCCTCTCGAGTCTTTATAATGATAGAAGTAGTTAATTAAATTCATAAAAGGAGCAAGAAAAGTGAAAAAAATAGAGGAATTTTTCCAATTGAAGGAAAATGGGTCAAACTTTTCAACTGAATTGATTGCCGGTTTATCAACCTTCTTTGCAATGAGTTACATTATTTTTGTAAACCCAGCAATTTTATCTCAAACAGGTATGCCTTACCAAGGCGTATTCTTAGCGACCATCATTTCATCAGCTTTAGCGACATTATTTATCGGATTATTTGCTAACGTACCTTACGCATTGGCACCAGGTATGGGATTAAATGCTTTCTTTACTTATACAGTAGTTTTCTCACTGGGCTTTACTTGGCAAGAAGCGTTGGCAATGGTATTTATCTGTGGTTTATTCAACATCTTCATCACAGTAACTAAATTACGTCAATTAATTATTAAAGCAATTCCAGACTCATTACAACATGCAATTGGTGCTGGTGTTGGTTTATTCGTTGCTTACATTGGTGTTAAAAATGCCGGTTTCATCAACTTTACAACTGAAGCAGCAAACATCACAGCTGTTAACGGTCAACCATTTGATGCCACTCAATCTGTATTCGAAGGCGGTCTAGCGACAATCAACTCTACTGGGTCAACACTACCAGAAATTTCTACTTTTACAGACCAAACTTCATTGTTAGCACTATTCGGCCTAATCCTAACCATCATTTTATTATTGAAAAATGTAAAAGGTGCGATCTTAATTGGTATCATCGCGGTTTCAACTATCTACGTTATTTTAAACCCAGCTGCTTTAGCCACTGTGAACTTCGACCAATCTGGTTTAGGCGCTGCCTTCCAAGACTTGGGTGTTACTTTCGGAGCAGCCTTTGGTAAAGAAGGATTACTATCACTTTTCGCTGATCCATCCCGTTACCCATTAGTAATCATGACAATCTTTGCTTTCTCTTTATCTGATGTATTCGATACAATTGGTACCTTCATTGGAACAGGTCGCGCTTCGGGTATCTTTACTAAAGAAGACATTGATAATATGGATCAATCAAGCGTCATGAACACTAAATTAGATAAAGCACTTTTTGGTGACGTTGTTGGTACCTCATTAGGTGCGGTCTTCGGTACTTCAAATACAACTGTATATGCTGAATCTACTGTAGGTATTTCATTAGGTGGCCGTACAGGTTTAACATCTGTATTTGTTGCTATTGCTTTCTTCTTATGTGCTTTCATCTCACCTTTCGTTGGTTTAGTACCAAGTGCTGCAACTGCACCAGCCTTAATCATCGTTGGTATTATGATGATGTCAGCTATTCGTGAGATTGATTGGACTAGCTTAGAGGTTGCAATTCCTGCCTTCTTCGCTTCAGTATTTATGGCTTATGCTTACTCAATCTCATATGGTATTGCAGCAGGATTCATCACTTACTGCATCGTGAAAGTAGCACTAGGGAAAACAAAAGAAATTCATCCAATCTTATGGGCTGCATCATTCTTGTTCTTAGCTAATTTCATCATCTTGGCCATGATCTAAATCACTAAACTAATATTATTAGCTATACCTAAAGACCAGGTTCTCTGGTCTTTTTTCTTGCTTTTTAGAAACATTTTTGTATTCTTTTTTCATTCAACATGATATAAAATTTCTTTGAATAATTATGAAAACGTAACAATTCAAGGTTTTTTTAAGGATACTTTGCAGAAGTTGATTTAATACGATTTATAAACCATTCCCTTTTGACATCATAAGCGCTAAAATAGGAATGTTGATAGATTTGTCTTGCTCTATTTATTTTACATTTAGGAGGAGAGAATATAATGAATAACAATGACATTGAATATAATGCACCTAGTGAAATTAAGTATATTGATGTTGTCAATACTTACGACTTAGAAGAAGAAGCAAGTAAAGTGGTACCACATGGTGGTTTTAACTATATTGCCGGTGCATCTGGTGATGAGTGGACTAAACGTGCTAATGACCGTGCTTGGAAACATAAGTTACTATACCCACGTCTAGCGCAAGATGTTGAAGCGCCTGATACAAGTACTGAAATTTTAGGTCATAAAATTAAAGCCCCATTCATCATGGCCCCAATTGCTGCACATGGTTTAGCCCATGCTACTAAAGAAGCTGGTACTGCACGTGCAGTTTCAGAATTTGGTACAATCATGTCCATCTCAGCTTATTCTGGTGCAACATTTGAAGAAATTTCTGAAGGCTTAAATGGCGGACCTCGTTGGTTCCAAATCTACATGGCTAAAGATGACCAACAAAACCGTGATATCTTAGACGAAGCTAAATCTGATGGTGCAACTGCTATCATCCTTACAGCTGACTCAACTGTTTCTGGAAACCGTGACCGTGATGTGAAGAATAAATTCGTTTATCCTTTTGGTATGCCAATTGTTCAACGTTACTTACGTGGTACAGCAGAAGGTATGTCATTAAACAATATCTACGGTTCTTCAAAACAAAAAATCTCACCAAGAGATATTGAGGAAATCGCCGCTCATTCTGGATTACCAGTATTCGTTAAAGGTATTCAACACCCAGAAGATGCAGATATGGCAATCAAAGCTGGTGCATCAGGTATCTGGGTATCTAACCACGGAGCTCGTCAATTATATGAGGCTCCAGGTTCATTTGACACCCTTCCAGCTATTGCAGAACGTGTAAACAAACGTGTACCTATCGTCTTTGATTCAGGTGTACGTCGTGGTGAACACGTTGCCAAAGCTTTAGCTTCAGGTGCAGACGTTGTTGCTTTAGGTCGCCCAGTCTTATTTGGTTTAGCTTTAGGTGGCTGGCAAGGTGCTTACTCAGTACTTGACTACTTCCAAAAAGATTTAACACGTGTAATGCAATTAACAGGTTCACAAAATGTGGAAGACTTGAAGGGTCTAGATTTGTTCGATAACCCACACGGTTATGAATACTAGATTTTAGCAGTAATTTTATATATAAGATTAGGTCAAAGGAAATGTAGACATTTTCTTTGACCTTTTTGTTATCGCTAATAAAGGCGAATATTTAAGCACCTGTCCCAGTATTAGCATCCCCCCTTCACCTTAGATCTTAGACTTTGCATTCCTTAACAGACACACTTATAATACTTACTATAAGTAAATTGTAGAGAGGAGCGTTAGCATGGGTATCGAAAACCGCAAATCTACTGAGTTAGAAGACTTATTTGCCTCTATCGTTAATATTGACGGTGATGGAGATGGCGATAAGGAAAAAGATCATCAAGAAAAGGATACAAATAATGATCAAACAACCAAAGATCACAAATAAACAATTATAAGGAGCGATTTACCTTCATGGAAATTACTATTTGGTCTGACTTTGTATGTCCCTTCTGTTACATTGGACAAACACACTTGGAACGCGCAATGGATAACTTTGACCACGCAGATGAAATTACGATTGAACACAAATCCTTCGAATTAATGCCTGGTGCAAAATATGACCCAAGCAAAAACTTCTATGAAGCTTTTGCAGATTTAAAAGATACAACTGTTGAACAAGCAGAACAAATGAATAATCAAGTCACACAAATGGCTGCAGCCACTGGCTTAAACTTCAACTTTTCTGATATGAAAATGGCAGACACCATGCCTGCACATCGTGTATTCCAATATGCGAAAACACAAGGCAAAGATGACGAATATTTTAAAGCATTCTATACAGCTTATTTCGAAGATGGCGCTTTAATCAGCGACGAAGATACAATCGTTGCGCTGTCTGAGTCAGTCGGATTAGATGGAGACAAGGTCCGCGAAATTCTAGCCAGTGAAAATCAATTCCAAGCTGAAGTTACTGCTGATATCTTCCGCGCAGGTGAAGTTGGCGTTCAAGGTGTCCCTTTCTTTGTATTTAATAATAAATACGCGGTACAAGGTGCCCAACCTGTAGAAGTATTCCAACAAGTTTTAGACCAAGTATACACAGAAGAACAAGAAGCATAATACAACCTTAATGCCCGCAGCTTATTAGCGGGTATTTTTTTGTAAAAGAAAAAGGCTAGGACAACTGGACCCTAGCCAATAATTACTTATATTTGTGAATTTGTATCTAATGGATATACAGGTGTTCGTTCATTGATTTGCCAATGGAGAACGATAAAGGTCGCAATCCAAACAGCTGCAATATCCAAACCTAAACGAGCTAGTAAGTCAAAAATGCCGACATCATACCGTAGATACATCATGGCATAATTGGCTACTGCAATCCAAGCAAAGAACTGTAGGGCAAACTGATTGGTTTTGCCAATATGGTTTTGCCGGATGATATAGCGTTGTATTGCACCAAAAGATAAGCCAATTGAAAGTCCCATAATACCGGACCAAAGAATAGCTACTGGTAACTGCCCATCATCCGCTCCATAAATATCTAGGCCTAGATAAGCCACTAGCCTCATGATCGCAAAAACTAGTATGTAAACACGTAGGCCTCTAGTATAGAAAAAAGGTTTTGGCTTATACATTAACCGTTGGCGAGCCATTAACCGGTAAATCAACTGACCTTGTATCATGAAAATCAAAATCGCTTTAACCGGATTAATCATCCAGTCCGTCTCCACTAAATGGGGCATGGGTTCAGCTCGGTAAACTAAGAAAACCAATAACTCTGAAATAACATAAAGCATTACCTTAGTTCCTTTGGTTCCTGGCAAGCGAAAATCGACTAGATAGTAAGCATAAGTCATGAATGTATAAATCAAAAAATAAATTATAAATAAAGTTGGATAATAAATCCCTTGTTGAACCGCTATACCATCTCCAAGAATTGCTTGAAAACTTGGATTTGGGAACCACATCTCTAACATCACATGCAACAGGCTCATAACACTCGCTATAAATGCGCTATATAGCCATCTTTTATTTCTATTTCGCATATTCCCTCACTTCTCAAACCATTATGAATAGCTAGCATGAAAAAAAGACAGCCAGCATTAAACACATGAATCATCGTTAATAAGTCTATTCTAACATGCTATAATAAAAGTGAGAACTATGACAAATTCAAAAAGGGTGACCTATGGAATCAAAACGAACACAAGCAATTCAAAAATTTAATTACTGGGCTACGCGCATGACCTGCCCTATCTGCAAAAGCAATCTTTCTTTTAGTCATAATCAAGTCCGTTGCAATCACAATCACAGCTTTGACATCGCTAAACAAGGTTACATTAACCTTGCACCTAATCACCAAGAAGCACACTACAACAGCGACCTATTCACTGCTCGCCAACGAATCATGCAAGACGCAAATCTATACGCCGGGGTTTACAAACAAATCTTAGACCTATTAATTGAAAAAGGGGTAGACTTGACGCAAGTTAGCAACCTAATTGACTTAGGCACTGGAGAAGGTAGTCACCTCAATCAGCTAGCACAAACCTGGCAGGCACATGTGGGCAACGATCAAGATCAAATGCCACAATTCCTAGGCTTAGACTTAGCTAAAGATGGTATCCTTTCCGCTGCCAAACACTATACCAACGCCCTTTGGGTGGTTGCTGATTTAAGTCAATTACCATTTAAAGATGGACAAGTAGAGGGTACGCTTACCATCCTTTCACCCTCTAACTACGCTGAACTAAACCGAGCACTTTCCGACCAAGGTTGGGCCCTAAAAATTGTACCCGGCCCTAACTATTTAAAAGAATTACGGAAAATCATTCTACCAGTGGATGAACAAAAACACGACACTTCTGCGTCCATTGCTAAATTTAAAGCAGCCTTCAATGACTTTGGTCAAAGCCACTACCAACAATATCGACCATTAAATAAGGAGCAGATACGCGATTTAATTCAAATGACACCGTTAATGTGGCATGCCAACGAAAGTCAAATGACAGAAGCTATGGCATTAGATGGTATTACTATTGACTTACAAATTCTATTTGGACGCAAAAAGGAAAAGGGTTAACCCTTTTCCTTTTTTTAATCTATCTCACTGATAATCAACCTAGACGTTTATTCTTTTGCATCCTCAAACACATAATCTGGGAAATACTTTTCTAAAATAACCGGTAAATCATAGTCATCCGGGAAAAATCTACTATACACCTCTTGTCCTTCATCAAATTGACCTTCAAGTCCTAAAACTTCAAAAACATCAATAACTTTAGCAACCGCCCATTGGATTGAAGTGCCTTCAACCACTTCGTAAGGTTCTTCCAAATTATCCGCTTTAATAAAACGAATCAATTCTTCTTTTTGGATATTTTCATCCAAATGATAGAGTAGGATCTGGTTTTCATAGGAATGACGTGGACGCCCATCATCCACATTATACGCTTGTTTGATAATATTGATACTATATACATTCTTCATGTATTTCAACATCCTCTTCTACAAAGCTTGTTACCCGTAAAACATATTTACATGACTGAAGCCGCACCACCATCAATATTGAGTGCCACACCCGAAATATAAGAAGCTGCATCAGATACTAAGAAAGTAATGGCATTGGCAGCTTCCACCGTTTCACCAATACGACCTAAAGGTGTATTTGCTGATTGACTTTTAGAAAATTCTTCCCAAGTTTGATCAGCAGCGTTGTCTTGCCAACGTTTTTCGATTTGCTCACTACGCACTAAACCAATAGAGACAGCATTCACACGAATATTATACTCACCTAATTCTTTACTTAATTCCTTTGTTAAGCCAAGACCAGCAGCACGGCTAGTTGACGTTGGCAATGAATTAGCTGGAGGTGTTTTTCCGGCGATAGCGGTTAAATTCACAATAGCACCTGAATTTTGTTTCTTAAAATGTGGCAACACTTCACGAGTAAAATTCACTACACCAAAAACTTTAATATTCAAGTCTCGTTGCCATTCAGCATTGTCGACTGCATCGAAACTATGGGCAGACGATCCACCCGCATTATTAATTAAAATATCAATACGACCAAATTGATCAATTGTCTCAGCAACTACTTTTTTAGCATCTTCTTCGGCAGTTACGTCCCCAACGACATAGTGGACTTTTCGACCTGTGATTTCTTGAATAGCTCTTTGCGCATCGACAAGACGATCCTCACGGCGGGCAACAATTGTCACGTCAGCCCCCTCGCTCGCTAATGACTTAGCTGTCTCAAATCCGATTCCACGGCTGGCCCCTGTAATAATAGCTACCTTTCCTGATAAACCTAATTCCATCAAAAGACCCCTTTCTAAATTGTATTTCTATATATATTATAATCGAAATATTTTTAAACCAAAATAAAAACCCTTACAATCAAAAAGACCTATGACACGATAGGCATAGGTCCACTTCCGTATTGCTTGTTAGCCGATACCAAATTTGGCATTTTCTAAACGGGCTACATCCATTTTTTTCATTTTAAATAATGCATCTAGGACTCGTTTCTTTTGTTCTTCATTGGCTGTTTCCATGATTTGTAAGTAGGCTTGTGGCACTACTTGCCAAGAAATACCGTGACTATCTTTCAACCAACCCATACGTTCAGATTTTTCATCTGCTGATAATTTTTCCCAGTAATAATCTACTTCTGATTGTGCACCAGCAATGATCTGGAAAGAAATAGCTTCAGAAAACTCTTCATCACTACCAAGACCATGGTCCATAAAGACTAATTGTTGGTCGCCAACATTTAACTCGGCATAATTCACCTTAGCACGCGCATCTTGAGCTTCACCTTCTTGGTAATAATTGATGTGGCCTGGCGCTGCCATTTGAAAAATAGCTGCATAATCCTTTAAAGCTTGCTCTGCTTGACCACAATACTGACCGGCAAACAATAGAGATACACGGATTTTATGGTTTTTTGGCACGTCTGGTGCCAGCATAATTTGCCATGATAAACCAAATTGATCTTCTACCCAA
The DNA here is from genome assembly GCF_050689315.1 of Aerococcus sp. L_32. Lineage (NCBI taxonomy): Bacteria > Bacillati > Bacillota > Bacilli > Lactobacillales > Aerococcaceae > Aerococcus > Aerococcus sp. L_32. Next base: position 24,714 of record NZ_JBOEQF010000002.1, on the reverse strand, counting down.
GCATAGCGGTCGCTAAACGGATAAGCATCCAACGGCATCAAGTCTTTTCCACCTTTTGCTAATTTAGCATATAAAGTATCTACCTCTTCAGCAGTATCTAGCGATATCATCAAGGAGAATGAGGGGTTCATTTTAAAATCACTATCCCCATTAAAAGCTGCAAATGCTTGATTTTCGATCGTAAAATCGTAAGCAACAGCTTCACCTTTAGCCATTGGATAGTGGATTTCACGAGTAATCTCACTTTGACTAAAAACTTCAGTGTAGTATTTAACTGCTTCTTCAGCTTGGTTGTTGAAACATAACTGGATCGCAATTTGTCGCATATTTATCGCTCCTTCAACATTGAACTCTTCCAATACTTATAAGTAAAGAATAAGCTAAAAACCAATGAATGTCGAATAAAAACGGCTATACTTTTTACCAAGAAGCAACTACTGCACCTTTGAATGTTTCTTCGATAAAGGTTTTAACTTCGTCTGTCTTATAATATTCTTCTAGTTGTGCGATAACGGGATCTTCGGCGTCCTCAGTACGTGATACAACCCAGTTTACCCATGTAGTATCTTCAGGATCTTCCATAGCAATGGCTAGTTCTTCAGCTGATAAGCCTGCGTCTAGGATGTAGTTTGAGTTGATGCCCGCTGCTGCAACATCCGGTAATTGGGCGATAAATTGAGCTGGATCACCGGTAATAAAGTTTAAATTCAATGGATTTTCTTCAATATCATCCACTGTAGCGGCAATACCTAACCCTTCAGGCAAAGTAATGACACCAGCTCGTTCTAATACTAGAAGTGCGCGCCCTTCTTGAGAAGGGGTATTTGGTACTGCAATCGTATCGCCTTCTTGTAATTCATCTACTGTATCGTACTGTTCAGAGTATACCCCCATTGGAATCGTGATATTTTCGAAGGCCTGTGTAAATTCATAGCCTGTATCTGCGATCACGGTTTCTAAATAAGGCCCAGTTTGAATAGAGTTAAGATCTAATTCACCGTCCGCTAAGGCAGTATTTGGTGCAATATAATCATTGAATACCACTAATTCAATATCCAAACCATCCGCTGCTGCTTTTTCTTTTACTAATTCAAAAATTTCTTCGTGGGGACCTGCTGTGACACCAATCGTTAGGACGCAATCTTCTAGCAAGCCCGATGTTGCCGTCTCATCTTCATTAGTAGCTGTTGATTCACTTGCTTGATTTTCGCAACCAGCTAATACAAGTGTCGCCGTCCCTAATACCGTTAACAACCCTTTAGTCCATTTCTTCATCTGTTATTCTCCTCCATATATAATGATTAGTTATTGAATTGCTTGTATACTCGAGCAATCCTACTAGCTGCTTCTTGCAAAATAACTGTATCAGCAATTAAGCCAATTCGGATATACCCCTCTCCTGCACTACCAAAACCATTACCCGGCGCCACTGCCACATGCACTTCTTCAGCAAGAATTTGCACAAAAGTCTCTGCATCTAGCCCACTTGGCGTCTTCATCCATTGGTAAATTGTTCCCTTAGATGGCACCACTTCAATACCCACCTGGTTAAATATACGAATAACTGCATCTCGTCTAGCTTGATAAGTAGCTTTCATTTCATCAATAAAATCTTGATTTTCTTCTACCATTAAAGTAGCAACCGCTTCTTGCATAGCCCCGTACATACCGACTGTCGTATGGTCTTGTAGGCTATTTAGATAACCCACTACCTGGGCATTTCCCACTGCAAAACCAATCCGCCATCCTGGGATATTGTAAATTTTAGACAAAGAAAATAATTCAAGTCCCACTTCCTTAGCACATGGCGTTTCCAAATATGATATGGGCTTCTCGTGATCAAAAACATACGGCCCATAAGCAAAATCATGAACCACAAAAATATTGTTGTTTTTGGCTACTGCCACTGCTTCTTCAAAAAAATTTTGCGTTGCTAAGGCGCCCGTTGGATTGTTGGGGTAATTCAGGTACATGACCTTAGCACGGTCGCGGTCCCCTTGGGCAACCTGGTCAAAATCAACCAGGTAATTATTTTCCGCCAGTAGGTCCATAAAAATCGTATCCGCTTGGGTTAAACCAATGGCCGATAGATAGTCTGGATAGGTAGGATTGGGCAGTAAAATTCCGTCCCCCTTGTTGACTAAGACCTGACTCACCTTCATAATGGCCTCTTTAGACCCGTGGAATAGAGCCACTTCTGTTTCTGGATCAATGTCTACCCCAAATTGATGGTGGTAAAACTTGGCCACCGCTTGCTTTAGCAAGTCTTCCCCGCGATACGGGCCATACCGGTCATATTTCGGGTTATCGATAGCCGACCGTAACGCCTCTTTCAGGGCTTGTGGTGCCGGTAAATCTGGCGTCCCAACCGCTAAATCGATCACGTCATCATAGCGACTCTTAAGGTCCGATATCGCTGCCGTTAAACTTGAGAAATATTGACTTGGCAAGAATTGAAAAATATTTGAAGGTTGAAAATCAACCATATGCCACCGTCCTTTCTGATAAAAACTATGCGGTCTCTATCCAATGAGTTATAGCCACTTTACCTTTTAATCTCCTCCATATCAATTATTTGAAGATATCGATTTCCGTCGTATATTGAACGGTTATAACTATCACAAATCATTGAAAAAGGGGATTGCAACCGGACATTGCAATCCCCATCTTAATACGGTTATTTCAAAATAACCTGCCTGGATCATTATTTAATTTTACTAGCAATTTCAGCTACTAAGTCAGCGTCTTCAAGTCCAGTAACCGTTTGAATAACTTGGTCAAGTGGTTGGTCTGCTAACATTTTTTGCAGTTCTTGGCTTTGTTCATCGTCTGCGTCACTGTATTCAAAAATGTATGCGACTGTTTCAAGTAAAGCGTCGTAAGCTAGGCCACGTTCTTTTGCCTCACGAATTGGACGGATAAAGCGTTCGTCGTAACCTAATTTACGGATTGGTGTACGGGCAACACGTGTAATAGTGTCTGAAATGTGGCTGTTTTGGAAACGGCCTACGATTTTGTTGGCATAAGCTGCGTGTGCTTTAGGGTCAAAGCCCCATTTTTCAACTAATAAGGCACCAGTTTCTGCTAACACTGCTTGTAATTGTTGTAAGACATTGTCGTCTTCTAAGGCCTGGTCAATTGTTTCATATCCAAAGTGTTTACCAGTATAGGCTGTTGTGGCATGACCAGTATTCACAGAGAATAATTTGCGTTCAATATAAGGAAGTAAATCTTCTACATACAATACATCCTCAAGTTGGATTTGAGTACCTTTTACATTTGTTTGGTCAATTACCCATTCACTGAAAGGTTCAACAGATACAAACAGAGGATCTTCGTGACTTTGCATAGGAACAATACGGTCAACTGCTGCATTAGGGAAACCAATATATTGGTCAACGTAGATACGATCAACCTCATCGAAATAAGCTGACACTTTCTCATTTAAGAAATCAGTCCCACCAATCATGTTCTCACAAGCAACAATATCCATTGGACGTGTATCGTCATTCTCCCGACGTAATTTAATGCCATTAGCAATTAATTCAGCAATATAAGGTAAGATATTAGGTCCTATAGCAGTTGTCACAATATCGGCTTCAGCTACCGCTTGAGCTACCGCTTCAGGTTCTTTACCGTTGTTTAATCCACTGAAACCAGAAATAGTTAAACGTTGGTGAGCCTCATCAGCATATTCAATTTCGTAACTATCACGAGCGTTTAAGGCATCGATTAATGTTTCATTAATATCTACAAAAGTGATGTCGAAACCATTCTTATGTAAGATTTCACCTATAAATCCACGACCAATATTGCCAGCACCAAAATGTACAGCTTTCATTTACGCTTCAACCTCCTTCAACATATCAATAACTTCTTCAGCCGTTTTTGCATCTCCTAGACGGACAACGTTGGCCACATCTGAACAGTAGACTGCAATTTTAGACAATAAATCTAAGTGATCATCACCAACGCCAGCAATTCCAAAAATAGCCACAGCTAATTTCTCTTCTTTACTATTATCAGAGAAGTTAACGCCCTTTGGCACTTGCACAAAAGAAATTGCCGTATGGTTGACGTGGTTTTTACTATCGTCTGTACCATGTGGGATAGCGACAAAATTGCCCATGTATGTAGACACAATGCCTTCACGCTCGATCATACCCTCTACATAATCAGCATCTACCGCACCATCTTGTACCAATAATTGGCCGGCAGCGCGAATGGCTTCCTTTTTTGTTGTAAATGTATTATTCAACTGTATTAACTCTTTTTTCAATTCCATTCAATCACATCCTTATTTTGCTTGAGCTGCACTGTAAAGTCCAGACTCGGTTTCCTTGCGCTCACCCAGTATTGAGTTCGCACCCTTTTTAATCTCACTTGTAACTTAAAGTTACGGGCTCTCACATCCTAGTCGGGTTCGCTCGACCAGCTCAAGTCCACTTCACACTGAGTTACACCTCACTGCGTGCGGTACTGTCTTAGTCTTCCAGTGTTGTTGAGCTGAGCGGTCTCGTTCGCGCCCTTTTTGTCTCATCCTTTATTCAAATGTGGTGGTTTCTTCTACAAACAATGCACTCAATAGTTGTAATACGATGGCCTTTGTCCCACTTTTATAGATTTCCGTGTTCAAATCATTGTCAATGATGGAAGAGGATATCTTACCCAGCAACAGTTCATTTTCCCTAGATAATGGTTCTGGGGCTAGTAATAACAAGATTCGTTTCAATTTAATTGTCGTCCGGTCCATGCCCAATATTTCAAACGGTCGGTCTAATTCATATATGGAGAAGAAGGCTTCCTTGACTTGTGGGTTGGTCGAGTGGAATAAGGCAATGTTTGAATGCGGAATCCCAATGGGCGCTTCCAGATAGCGCTGAATCACTCGTTTCGTCACTTGGTCAGGATCCTCCACCACTTGGTCAGATAATCCCTGGATGATTTCTAACAAACTAGCTTCAACTGTTTCCTTAGATTGAACTTGGTGAATATCAAATTTCTCGAGAATCTTATTGGCCGTATTGACCAATTGATAAAGTCGTTCAAACTGCATGTCCGCTGACCCATTTGCCTGTTGACTCGCCTGGGTACGCTCTTTTGACTGCGATAAGTGTTTAATCTCTTGGCGAATCGCCATAATCTCATCATCCAAAAGTAAGGGCGAAATCACCTGATATGGATAATTAAAGCCTGCCAAGAAACTAGTCGATAAAATCAAATCATACTGGTCATAATCGACCTTGGACATCTGCGAAACCTTCACAATATCCAAATGCTTCACTTCTGGAATCTTATTGGAAAAACGGCTCTCCAAGATTTTGCTGGTACCAAACCCGCCAGCACTTAGGATGACAATCTTCAAGTTGCGGGAGATCGGCTGGCGCTCAATAGACGAGGCATAATGGATAATAATATAAGCCATCTCTTCCTTAGTAAAGGTAACATCCGGAAAGACCTCTTTCAACGATAGGTCCACTGCTTCATGTAAATTAGGGTAGCCTGCAATCATTTTATCTAAGATAATATCATCACTGGTAATCGCTTGGTCTAAACGTTTTAAGGCCGCATTTAAATGGGTCAATAAGTCTTCAAACAAGCGGTTGTCCTGTCTAAAATCGTAACCTGTTTTGGCCGAAATTTTTCTAGTTAACTCCGCCACTCGATAGGACAATTCCGTATCAAAGTTGTTGGAGAAGATATTTTGTGGTCGGTTGAAATTCATCCCTTCCAACTGACGCGCAAACATATGGCGTTCATTGAAATCAATGGCCAGCTTCATTTCCTTGGCAATAATCTCATACATTTGATGAGACAAGCGGACGAAATGACTCGACTGGTCTTTAGCTAGGATTTCACTATGAATACTATACCCTTGTCGGATACGGAAAATATTCACCACAAAACTCAGGATAATCGTCTTCAATTGGTTATCTGGTAAGTTGGACAACTTATGGTGAATCAATTCCGACTTAAATATTTGGTGGGCAATTTCATATATCTCACTCGGGATCAACTGGATGAAAAAGGCATCCTCTGAATGAGGCAGTTGCCCTTGTTCAGTCATTTGGTTGAAATAGAGAAAGAAATCAATTTCCTTGATATTGTAATCCAACAAATTGACAATTAATTGCCGGATAACCGTCTCTTCACCCTTCACCTTCAAGTTAGAATGACTAGAGCTTTCAATTTGAATAGTATATTCACTCAAACTGGCTTTTATACTAGCCATATCCGTATTGAGCGTCCGTACACTGACGGAAAAATCATAGGCCATAGCTTCAACTGTGCTAATCCCTTGACCCGACAAGACCATTAAGGCAATGGCATTTTGGCGTTGGGCCTTGGATAAACCACCATAAGGATGGGCATTAAGCTGGTCCCTCAACGCCACCTTGTCCTCATCACTACCAATTAAGTAATACCCTTCATTTCTTGGCTTGTCTAACCGCAAGTTCAGCTGTCTGAGCGACTCTTCAATATGGCTAATTTCACGATACACTGTGCGTTTGCTTATATCGAGTTCATCTTGGATGTCTTTTTGGGTCACACCTTTTGGATAGGCCAGCAATAAATTCAAGATACTCTTTTCTCGCTCTGTAAAATACACTTCCATCGCTCCTTAGTCAAACTCTACATGTTTCGATATGACTAATTTACCTTATCTAACAGCTTGTTGTACTGGTTTTGCTCGTATAATTTCGAAACTTCTTCAAATTGTGCTTCCGGAGCCACTTCTTTAGCAGGGTGAACCGTGTCTGCATCAACGATAATCAACGTTTGCGGGTAATTTTGTAATTGTGCAAAAGGTACTGCTTCAGCAACAAGGTCTGAGCCCGCTTTTTTCAATTCATTTCGTAAGTTAGATGCTGCCATGACTGAAGCAGACGGTTTATCTTCATGGAAAGGTACTTGAATTAACTGTACATTTGTATGAACAACACCTCTTGTAGTGGTTGCTGGACTTTCCTGTGCTGCTGGGCTCGCCTCTTCTTCAGATGCTGCCTGCATTTCACCTAAAATTTCATCATAACGGTCACCGTCTAAGAAGTTCCCTACTGATACGTGAACAGCTAAAGGCGCTTGTCGTTTAGCACGGTCCGTTAACTCTTCTTGTGTGATAACTAAGACGCCCGCTTGATTTTCCAATTTAGAAATGGCTGTATTGGTAATCGACATGTCGTAACCTAATTTTTTCGCTTTTTTACGTAATAGAGAAGCACCCATGGCACTTGATCCCATGCCTGCGTCACATGCGAAAATAATGCTGTTGATATCTTCTGGCGCTGGAATTTCACCTTCTACTGATGCTGACCCAACGTTTGTATCTTCAGTTGATTGACCCTTTGAATCTGCTTTTGCTGCTTTAGCCGCCGCTTGGCTTTCTTCAAAGTTGGCTTGGTCTTGTTCACGGTCCATTTTAATAATTGGTGCCGCTACTAAGAATGAAACAAGTGTTGCAACTAATACCCCACCGATAACACCAATGTATGCACCTGGTGCTGTCATACCAAGGATGGCAATGATTGAACCTGGTGATGCTGGACCAGTTAAGGCTGCATTTAATAGTTGGAAAGTTAATGTACCTGATACCCCACCAGCAATAACGGCTAGGAATAATAAAGGTTTCATCATCACATATGGGAAGTAGATTTCATGAATACCACCTAGGAAGTGGATAATAATCGCACCCGGTGCTGATGATCTTGCTGACCCTTTTCCAAATACGGTAAAGGCTAATAGAATACCTAGACCAGGACCTGGGTTGGCTTCTAATAGGTAAAGAATTGAACGACCTGTTTCTGCTACTTGTTGTGACCCTAATGGCGTTAAAATACCATGGTTCAATGCGTTATTAAGGAATAGAATCTTGGCTGGCTCGATAAATACATTAGCCAATGGTAGTAATCGTCTTTGAATAATCCAGTCTACACCTGTTGCAAAGATGGTTGTCATTCCTGAAACGAATGGCCCAACTGCATAGAAACCAACTAATACTAATAAGAAACCGATAATCCCGATTGAGAAGTTGTTAACCAACATTTCAAAACCTGACGGGATTTTATCTTGGAATTTCTCATCAAATTTCTTGATGGCCCAACCACCTAAAGGACCTAAAACCATTGCCCCAATAAACATTGGCACTGTTGCTTGACCTGTTACAATTTCTGAGGCCCCTACAACCGCACCCATTGTGGCGATGGCACCAGTTACAGCCCCACGTTGACCATAAACCATGGAACCACCGGTATAACCGATTAAAATTGGTAGTAGGTAGTCACGCATTGGACCTACTAAGTTTGCTAATGCTTCATTTGGCATCCACCCATCTGGAATGAACAGTGCTGTAATAATCCCCCAAGCAATAAATGACCCGATATTGGGCATAACCATACTAGATAAATAAGAACCTAATTTTTGAACTGATGCCTTTAAACCTGAATCTTTTGTTTTCTCCGACATAAGCGTTCTCCTCCTTTGTTTAATTCATCTATAATCTTATTCGTAATCGGAAGCGGTTACAATGATTTCAGCATGTAAGTTTGGCACACTTAAGCATGACACTTTTTCTTTGTTCCTCTTTCTACCTTTCTATGATAGACTGACAGTAAAGTTCAGATTTTGATCAAAAATTCACATTTTAGGAGGATTATTTATGGATATCAAGATTTTTGATACCGCAAAAGAAGCATCTAAAGAGGTTTTACATGAATTTGACCAGGCATTAGCCAGCGGTGCAACAACTTTTGGTTTAGCAACGGGTTCAACACCAGAAGATTTATATGAATATTTAACATCTTCTAACTTAGACTTTAGTAACGCAACTGCTTTAAACCTAGATGAATATTTTGGCTTACCTGCTAACCACCCAGAAAGCTACGCAACTTTTATGGACAAGCACCTTTTCAGTAAGAAACCTTTCAAAGAAACGTTCATCCCTAACGGTTTAGCAACAGATGTTGAGGCAGAAATTACTCGCTACAATACACTATTAGATGAGCATCCAATTGACTTACAAATTCTAGGTATTGGACAAAATGCACATATCGGTTTCAACGAGCCAGGTTCTTCTCGCCATACGAAAACGCAATTAGTAGACTTAGCAGAAAGTACTATTCAAGCAAATGCTCGTTTCTTCGATTCTGTAGAAGATGTACCAACCAAAGCTTTCTCTATGGGACTAGCATCTATCATGCAATCTAAACGTATACTACTACTAGCTTTTGGTGAATCTAAAGCTCAAGCGGTTAAGGATATGGTTGAAGGTCCTGTGACTGAAGATGTACCTGCAAGTCTGTTACAAGAACATCCTAATGTGACTGTTTACCTAGATAGTGCTGCTGCAAGCCTCTTAAATAAATAGTCACCGAGTTTTACTTATAAATAAACAAATAGCTTATGACAGACTTAGAGTCGGTGTCATGGGCTATTTAATTGTACATTCCTTATTACTACAATCCTTCCTTTAGTCAGTGTATACAACTTTCAATCATTTTGCCTTTCAATGATTCATACTTATACTATACCCTGTGTCTTTTATTTATTGCATCTTCCTTTTACAAAACTTTCGTATGCATATCGGAGATTATATAGAGGGCATCGCACAACGCTTTATAAGATAATGGTAAATATTTGCAAATCTAATAAAGCGTTGTTATAGTGAATAATATAACTAATATTGGATAGGTCACATAGGAGGAATTTCATATGTCTAACTTAAAAAATCCAAAGGAACTATATCATAAAGACGGATTCCCTAAACAAGACCAAGAGGGACCGGCTCTGCAAAATAAAATGAAACCTGTACCTGACTGCGGTGAAGACACTTATAAAGGTTCAGGAAAACTAACCGGTCGTAATGCGCTAATTACAGGAGGAGATTCCGGTATTGGTCGAGCGGTAGCTATCGCCTTCGCAAGAGAAGGTGCCAATGTGGCTATCCATTTCCTACCAGGCGAAGAATCAGACGCTGAGGAAGTAAAAGAGTTGATTGAAAAAGAAGGTCGTAAAGCACTCTTATTACCATACGATTTTAAGGAAGAGGGAAATGGCGCTAAAATTGTGTCAGAAACAGTTAAGGCCTTTGGTGCACTAGATATTTTAGTTTTAAATGCAGCGCAGCAAATTGCTCATGAAAAGCTTGAAGATCTACCAATGCAACAAGTGAGAGACACCTTCCAAGTAAATATTATCAGTATGTATGAATCAGTGAAAGAAGCTGAAAAATACCTAGAGCCTGGAAGTACAATTGTTACAACTTCTTCCGTGAATTCATTTAATCCTTCAGTTTCTTTCTTCGATTACGCCGTAACTAACGGGGCAATATCAACTTTCACCGCCCTATTATCTGGATACTTTGCACCAAAAGGCATTCGGGTCAATGGTGTAGCACCTGGTCCAGTATGGACACCATTACAATTAGATGGTGGACAACTAGAGGGTGGACTAGAAAGTTTTGGGCAAGATACTCAACTAGAACGTTCCGGTCAGCCTGCTGAACTTGCGCCGACTTATGTTTTTCTTGCTTCAAATGATTCTTCTTATATCAGTGGAGAAATTATTAAAGTTACAGGTGGTAGCACCATCTCTACTGAATAATCAATGTGCATCATTAAGTGATTATGACAAATAAAAGCTTTAATAAGAGGTCAAGCTTAGCTTTAGGGATAAGCTTGAATCTCTTATTATTTATATAATCGACTAAATCATTTATAGCCTTAATTAGGTTACTAAGCTGAAAGTAACCCACCAAACACATGATAAAATACTGAGCAATATAGTCATTATTCCCTTTCTAAAAAAACTAGCTTCTCCTGGTTTTTTTTATTTTACATACTAAATAAATGATAAAAAAGCCAAGCAATAGGATAATTGCTTGGCTTTTTCACATCGGTGGCATTGATTTAGAAACAATGTTCCCCCACCCTATTTCTCACATAATCAGACAATCAAACGAGTTAAGCTCGAAAATGTGTTGGTTTGAAATAAAGTTTGATTAAAAGGAAGCTACAAACTTTGTTTTTATCATAAAAGAAACTCACGCGTTTTGAACAAAGATTGATCAAAACATACGGGTTTCATAGTTAAGCAGATTTTCTTTTTATAAAAAAGTTTGATTATTTCCATATATCTGTTCAGAATTGAGTCAAAATCCGAAACTAGACAATTTAAAATTAAAACATTTTAGCCTACATTTTATAAGCTATCAAACTTAATTCAAAAATTCCATTACGGTCTTACCAAACAACACCTGCCGAAACAATCCCTTTTACTGTCCCGACAGGTGCTTAAATTAATTCAGTCCAACACGTTCAAATATTTCATCTACATTTTTCAGATGGTAGTTATAGTCAAAAGCATCTTCGATATCTTCAGCATTCAGAATGGACATAATCTTCTCGTCCTCTTCAAGCAGTGGTCGGAATGCTGTCTGTTCATCCCAAGCAATGGCAGTTTTGGGCTGAACCAGGTCGTAAGCTTCTTCCCGGCTGAGGCCTTTATCGATCAGCTTCAGCAATACACGCTGGCTGTAGATCAGACCAAGTGTTGCATCCATATTGCGTTTCATGTTCTCAGGGAACACGGTCAGATTGCAGACGATATTGGCAAATCGGTTCAGCATGTAGTTTAGCAGGGTCGTGCTGTCAGGCAAAATAATGCGTTCCGCAGATGAGTGCGAAATATCACGCTCATGCCATAAGCTGACGTTCTCGTAAGCTGTCACCATGTGCCCTCTGATCACACGCGCCAGTCCGGCCATATTCTCAGATCCGATCGGGTTACGTTTGTGAGGCATTGCTGAGGAGCCTTTCTGACCTTTAGCAAAACCTTCTTCCACTTCTCTAGTTTCCGACTTCTGCAGGCCTCTGATTTCGGTCGCAAACTTTTCAACGCTGGTTGCAATAAGGGCAATGGTGCTAATATATTCCGCATGCAGATCGCGCGGCAGAACCTGGGTCGAAATTTCCTGAGGACGCGTTCCCAGTTTATCGCAGACATACTTTTCAACAAATGGCGGGATATTGGCAAACGTTCCAACTGCTCCACTGATTTTTCCGGCTTCTACGCCTTTAGCTGCGTGTTCGAACCGTTCGATGTGGCGTTTCATTTCTGAATACCAGAGCGCCAGCTTCAGACCAAAGGTAGTCGGTTCAGCGTGAACACCGTGCGTGCGTCCCATGGTCACCGTATGCTTATGCTCTTTCGCTTTTTCACCGATAACTTCAAGCAGCTGCTGAAGGTCTTTTCTGAGTACATCATTGACCTGTTTCAGCTGGTAACCGTAAGCTGTATCAACGACATCTGTACTGGTTAATCCGTAGTGGACCCATTTCTTTTCGTCTCCCAACGTTTCAGAAACGGCTCGTGTGAAAGCGACCACGTCATGTTTCGTTTCTTTTTCGATTTCCAGAATACGGGCAATATCAAAAGAGGCATGCGCTCGGATCTTCTGAACGTCTTCTTTAGGAATCTCTCCCAGTTCGGCCCAGGCTTCATCAGCTAGGATCTCAACTTCCAGCCATGACTTGTAGCGGTTCTCCTCTGACCATAATTCTTTCATTTCAGGTCGCGTGTAGCGTTCGATCATTATACCAGTCTCCTAATTCCAGATTTTCGTTTCTTCAATGTCTTTCAGTGTCTTCTCGGTATCAGCCGTCAGTATGGTCACGTGCCCCATCTTTCGCCCGGTCTTGTCTTGTTTTTTATACCCTTAACGGCTTGCTTTCTCTGAGTTTAGCCAGAGTATTCATATAGTCTGTTTCATAGTCATATAAAGGTGTCGGGTAGTCTCCAGTAAAGTAAGACATACACAGACCATTATGTGGCGCATCGAACTTCAGTCCGATCGAGTCCACTGTCCCTTCGACACTTAAAAATGACAGACTGTCTGCACCGATTTTCTCTCGGATTTCTTCCACTGAATAATCTGCAGCAATCAGTTCTTTCTGGTTCTGAATATCGATTCCGTAGAAACATGGGTATTTCAAAGGTGGAGATGAAATGCGGACATGTACCTCCGCTGCTCCAGCTTCTTTCAATAACTGAACGATGCGTCGGCTAGTCGTGCCGCGAACGATGGAATCATCCACCATGATCACTTTCTTACCGGCCACCACACCTCGAACAGCAGAGAGTTTCATTCTTACACCTTGTTCTCTCAGTTCCTGAGTCGGCTGGATGAATGTGCGTGCAACATACTGGTTCTTGACTAGTCCCATTTCATAAGGGATCCCACTCGCTTCTGCATACCCGCTAGCTGCGGACAAAGATGAGTTAGGGACACCGATAACCATATCTGCATCGACCGGTGCTTCTTCAGCCAGACGTTTGCCCATATTCTTACGTGCAGTATGGACATTGACTCCAGCAATATTTGAATCCGGGCGAGCAAAGTAGATAAATTCCATGGAGCAGATCTGAAGCAGTGTCTGGTCAGTATAGGTTTCGATTCGGTAACCCGAATCATCGATAATAACCAGTTCACCCGGCTGAACGGCACGGACAAATTCTGCTCCGACAACATCAAGGGCACAGGTTTCACTTGCAAGTACGTAGGCACCATTTTCCATCTGTCCAATGGATAAAGGACGGAAACCGTTCGGATCCAGTGCACCGATCAATGCATCAGGCGTCAGCATGACATAAGCAAACGCACCTTTTACGGTATTCAGACTTTCTTTGATTCGGTCGATCAGTGTATCCTGCTTGCTTTTACGGATCAGGTGCATCAGGATTTCAGTATCCGAGTTTGAATGAAAAATCGCCCCAGCCTGCTCGAGTTCCTGGCGCAGACTCACTGCATTGATCAAATTCCCATTATGGGCCAGCGCCAGCTCCTCATCGTGAAACTTGAACAGGAACGGTTGAATGTTTAAGATACTGTTGCTACCGGCAGTGCTGTAACGGACATGTCCAATCCCAGCTTCTCCCGACAGGCGGATCAGTTCACGTTCATCTTTAAACACTTCAGATAAAAGTCCCAAGTCACGGTGTCCTTTCAGACGCCCATTGCGATTGGTCACAATCCCTGCGCCTTCCTGACCGCGGTGCTGCAGGCTATGCAGACCGAAAAAATTCAGCTGAGCTGCATCCGGGTGTCCCCACACACCGAATACGCCACATTCTTCATTTAAGCTTTTGATTTCAGCAACCAAGGAATGGCTCCTTCCCATAAGTCTTTCAATTCTTTAACATCAATAGTCAGCTCTTCCGTCTGCGTACGGATTTCAGCGATTCGTGTATCTTTTACTTCACCGATTTCAACGGCATCTTGTCCAAATACTTCTTTGACTGCTTCGGCGTTTTCAGATCTGACAGATAGAACAAAACGGGACGGCGATTCTGAAAACAGCCACTCTGACGGCATATCTAGTGTCGCAGACAGCCCCAGCTCATTCCCAAAGGCTGATTCCATCAGCGCCACGGCCAGTCCACCTTCAGAACAGTCATGTGCACTTTGAATAAGTCCTTCACGAATCGCCTGCAGAACTTTATCCTGAATCATTTTTTCTTTATCTATATCAAAATCGAAAAGCTCTCCTTCGATTCTCCCCAGTTGCATTTTCTGCAGTTCAGATCCGTTAAAGTCAGCTTCTGTTTCCCCAATGACGAAAATTTTATCCCCAGCCTGTTTAAATTCTGATGTTGTCACATGATCTAGATCCTTGACCAGTCCGACCATGCCAATCATAGGTGTCGGATAGATCGCTTCCCCATTTGTTTCGTTGTATAGCGATACGTTTCCTGAAATGACAGGTGTATTTAATGTCGTACAGGCTTTGGCAATCCCATCCGCGGATGTCCACAGCTCCCAGAACACTTCAGGCTTATCGGGATTCCCGTAGTTCAGACAGTCCGTTATTGCCAGTGGCTCGCCCCCGCTTGCCACGATATTTCTTGCAGCTTCTGCTACAGCCATCTGTCCACCTTTCTCCGGATCGAGATAAAGGTAGCGGGCATTACAGTCAGTCGTCATGGCAAGCGCCTTGCGGGTCCCTCTGATGCGCAGAACTGCCGCATCGCTTCCTGGACCGACCACGGTGTTTGTTCTGACCATTGAATCATATGTTTCAAAAATCGATTTTTTTGAAGCAACTGTAGGCTGCTGCATGAGTTGTTTCAATGTTTCTTCTGTATCAGTGATGTCCGGTTTATATGGATCAAGCTTTTTAAATGCCTGAATACGTTCCGGCTCAGTGTATGGTTTATGATAGACAGGTGCTTCTTCCGCCAATGCGTCTACCGGTAAGTCAGCGACCAGTCTTCCTTCATGGTACAGACGATACTGCCCGTCACCAGTCACTTCTCCAATAGTTACTGCATCCAGTTCATAACGTGAGAACAGCTCTTTAACACGATCTTCAGAGCCTTTCGTCACACAGATCAGCATCCGTTCCTGAGACTCCGAGAGCATCATTTCATAGGGCGTCATGCCTGCTTCACGTTGCGGCACATCGTCCAGATTAAGGATCAGTCCACTTCCCGCTTTTGATGCCATTTCTGAACTGGATGAGACCAGTCCCGCGGCTCCCATATCCTGGATACCGACGAGAATATCGCTGTGGTCCTGGATCAGTTCCAGGCATGCTTCCATCAGAAGTTTTTCCATAAACGGATCGCCAACTTGTACAGCTGAACGCTCAGCCTCTTCTTCATCACTGAATTCTTCCGAAGCAAAGGTTGCGCCGTGAATGCCGTCACGACCTGTTTTGGCTCCGACATACATGATCGTATTACCGATCCCTTTAGCCTGGCCTTTTTGAATATCCTCATGGTCGATCAGACCGACACACATGGCATTAACCAGCGGGTTCCCTCTGTAGACGGGATCAAAGGCAATTTCTCCGCCGACTGTCGGAATCCCGATACAGTTGCCGTAGCCGCCGATTCCTGCCACGACTTCTTCAAGCAGATACTTTGTCCGTTCGTTGTCGAGTTCACCGAACCGTAAAGAATCCAGCATCGCAATCGGACGGGCACCCATACTGAAAATATCACGAATGATGCCTCCGACACCTGTCGCCGCCCCTTCATAAGGTTCAACAGCGGATGGATGGTTATGACTTTCCGCTTTAAACACAACGGCCTGACCGTCTCCAATATCAACGATTCCGGCACCCTCACCAGGACCTTGAAGCACTTGAGGTCCCTCTGTCGGGAATTTTCTCAACACCGGTTTGGAGTTTTTATACGAGCAGTGCTCGCTCCACATAACTGAAAACAGGCCAGTTTCCGTATAGTTAGGCAGACGTTTGATTATGTCCTCGGAAATCATGCGGTATTCTTCATCCGTCAGTCCCCACTGAGCATAGATTTTCTGATCTCTGATCTGTTCGGCCGTCGGTTCATGTAATGTCTTCATACCTCTGCAGTCTCCTTTATAAAGTTCTTGACCATCGATTCGAAAAAGCGCAGCCCGTCACTTGAGCCTAAAAGATCTTCGACTGCCCGCTCAGGATGCGGCATCATACCCAGAACATTGCCTTGTTTGTTTATAATCCCTGCGATATTTTCAACTGAGCCGTTCGGATTGTCTGACGCATAGGTGAATACGATCTGATTGTTGGCTTTCAGTTCCGCAAGTGTCTCTTCATCACAGTAATAATTCCCTTCGCCATGAGCGACGGGTATGGTGAGGAGTTCCTGCTTGTCATATTCAGAGGTAAATTTCGTCCGGTTATTGACCACTTCCAGTTCCACTGTCTTACAGATAAAATGAAGGTTTTCGTTACGCTGCAAAGCCCCAGGCAGAAGTCCTGCTTCAACTAAAATCTGGAATCCGTTGCAGGTACCAAAGACTGGCTTGCCTTCCTCTGCAAAGCGAGTCACTTCACTCATCACATTTGAAAAGCGGGAGATGGCACCACTTCTTAAGTAATCACCATACGAAAAACCTCCAGGAAGCAGGACACCATCAAAGCCGTCCAGACTTTCTGCAGTGTGAGGCACGTATTCAGCTTCTTCTCCTACACCGTCTCTGATTGCATGAAGCAGATCGACATCGCAATTGGAACCTGGAAACTGGATCACTGCAAATCTCATGCTTAGACCGTCTCCTTTACTCGTTCGATTTCATAGCGATAGCTTTCCATCACGACATTTGCCAGAAGCTTGTCGCAGATCGTTTCAATGACTTCTTCAACTGAACGGTCGGCAGTATCTGACACTTTGATTTCAAAATACTTCCCGATACGAATATCTTCAATTTCATCGAAGCCCATACGGTGAACGGCTCCTCTTACCGCTTCTCCCTGAGGATCCAGAATTGATTCTTTATAGGTTACATATACTTTTACGTTATACATGAGTCACTTCTCCTTTTGATCTCTCGTCAGACGGTCGAGTACTTCCTGATATAGTGGGATAATGTCGCCGAGATCCTGTCTGAAGACATCCTTGTCCAGACGATCGTTCGTCTTTTCATCCCATAGACGGCATGTGTCCGGTGAAATTTCATCTGCCAGAACGATTTGTTCTTTCGCAGCCTTTCCAAATTCCAGCTTGAAGTCGATCAATCTGATGCCGGCCTCACTGTAAATCTCAATCAGCGACTGGTTGATGTTGTGAGCCTGTCTTTTAATTTCGTCAATTTCTTTCTGGTCAGCCAGATTAAGTGCAAGCACATGATCATCATTAATGAGCGGATCGTTCAGTCCGTCATCCTTGAGGTAAAATTCCAGAACCGGAAAGGCCAGCTCCGTCCCCTCGTCTACACCGAGGCGTCTGGAAAAGCTTCCAGCAGCGACATTTCTGACGACAACCTCAAGATCGAACATATCCACTTTTTCAATCAGCTGATCCGTTTCAGACACTTCCATGATGAAGTGACTTGGAATATCCTTCTCCTTCAGCTTTTTGAAGATCATGCTGGTAATCTGGTTATTCAGCTGCCCTTTACCGGCTATGGCTTCTTTCTTGGCTCCATTCCCAGCTGTGGCCTGATCTTTATACGTGACCCAAAGGATGTTGGGTTCACTGGTCTCATATAATTGTTTTGCCTTGCCTTCATATAACAGGTCTCTCTTTATCAACTGAATACCCCTTTCAGAACTTGGTTAAACACGAACATTAAACACATCTATACTTTCAATCGTTCTAATTTATCGATATAGCCTTATCATAGATTGTCTAAGGAATAGAGTCAACCTTTGAGCGTCTATTTATGAGTGACATTTTGTATAATGTTCATGTTTCATGTTTATAAAGCTGAATTTACAGATTAAAATATTCTAATGTTTTGTAATTAACGAACATTGCTGACTATTTATCCTTGAATAGTGATTTTAAGATCAGAGTTCGTAAAACTATTCACAAAATTTAATTAAACACAATTCGCTGACAGACTCACACTTAGGAGATGATTCACATGCAGATATACTAGACAACCCTTGTAGACGTCATTGATGAGGCCACAGACACAAAAACATTCTACCTCGACCTCCCAGAGGGCTTCACCTGGGAAGAAGGCGCGCACACTCACCTGGTACTGGAAGGATTCAATAGCGAAGAAAAACCTGACAAAGGGCTGGTCCGGCATATGTCGATCGCAACTCTTCCAGAAGAAAACACAATCGGCATCACGACTCGCCTTAGAGCAGAGCGCTCAAGATACAAGATTCATCTGGCTGAACTTAAAAGCGGAAGCTCATTTGCCCTGTTCAAGACACATACAAATATCCCATTGAAGCGAGAAGACAGACCCATTTACCTGTTGTCATGCGGGGTCGGCATCGCTTCATTCAGACCTCTCATTCTGCAGTACTTATACGTGCATCAATAAAAAGAATTTTATTATTGCGTTCACGTTTGCCTGTCTTCATTTTATTTTTCGATACGAACCATAAACATACAGGTATTTGCGTTGAGTAAAATAGTTGACCTGGTAGTGTAACAATACATTCAACTAAATCATTTTCGATTAAATTTTTACGAATTTCACCTTCGCCACCTGAGTTAGAAGACATAGAGCCATTCGCTAAAACAAAACCTGCTGTACCAGCTGGTGCTAGTTTTGAAATCATATGTTGTACCCAAGCATAGTTGGCATTTCCTTCTGGAGGCATGCCATATTGCCAGCGCATATCATCTTGTAGTTTATCACCACCCCAATCTTTAATATTGAATGGTGGATTGGCCATAATATAATCTGCTTTTAACCCCTTATGTAAATCATTTAAAGATGTATCTGCATTATGAGATCCGATATTGCCATCAATCCCACGAATTGCTAAGTTCATTTTACAAAGTTTCCATGTCGTCGGATTAGATTCTTGACCATATACAGACAAATTATCAATACGCCCTTGATGTTCTTTAACGAATTTAGAGGATTGTACGAACATACCGCCAGAGCCACATGCAGGGTCATATACACGGCCTTTGTATGGTTCTAACATTTCAACCAATAAACCTACAACTGAAGATGGTGTGTAGAATTCACCGCCATTTTTTCCTTCTGCGCTCGCAAAGTTACTTAAGAAATATTCATATACTCGTCCGATAACATCCTTTTCTCGACTATCTTCATCACCGACTTTAAATGAAAATAAATCAATTGTTTCACCTAGACGTGTTTTATCTAATTCCGGGCGTGCAAATGATTTAGGTAATACCCCCACTAATGACGGATTTTCTTTCTCTATTGCAACCATCGCAGCATCAATTAATTGACCTACTTCGGGTTTTTTAGCATTATCTTTAATAAATGACCAACGTGCTTCTTTCGGTACAAAGAATATATTCTCCGCAACATATTCATCACGGTCTTCTTCATCTGCCCATTCATCCGCTTTTAACTCCGCATATTTTTCTTCAAATGCGTCAGACACATATTTTAAAAATAATAACCCTAATACCACATTTTTATATTCACCAGAATCCATTGATCCTCGTAATTTATCTGCCATCTTCCATAACTTTTCTTCAAAACCTAAGTTTGCTGTAGCCATGTATTTTCTATATCTATTGTATCAATTTTTCAGCACACAAAATTACAAATAACAATATATTCAAATTTTAAATTTAGATGATTTTAGATAATAATAATTTGGCCCTATGTTCATAATTTTTCTTACTATGCTTCGCCTTCTGGACGGTAACGCCTTTGTCTTCAATCTCTTTCAACGATTCTTTCAACCATGCACCATTATCTTTGACCAAATTCCCTAGTAATTGCTCAATAACAATATCCCAATGGATTCCCTGTTGTGCTCCTAAAATAAACATCGAAAGGGATTTATACTCACGTTCTATTTCCAAAATGAAATAATGATGTCCTTTTAAGAAACGGTCACAATGGACATGTACATGCCTTATATGGAAGTTGTTTGAGAGGTATTTCCCAATGCCAAAATTATTATCGATCGCTTCCACTTAGTTTAAGCATTAAATCTAGAATTAAATAAGTTACGTATTGAAGTAATGAATGCCTTTAGAGTTCCTGACCATAGCTTGTACAATAAGTATAAAAGGTATTGGCGACTATCCTTAATGTCCCGAGAAATCCCAAGCTCATGGGATTATCAATCATTCAAGTTATTCGATTGGCTTACAAATACCGGTGGTACTTTAGATTATTTACTGGACAAGAATCCATTATTAAAAGACACCTATAATCTTATCCATAACTTGCGTGAGTCACTCCAAGAGAATGATTCTGAAGCATTTAAAGCTCAGTTAGCGCAGTCCAAGTTAGTTAAATTACCAAGCGGACTAAGACGAGTGTTGCGTACATTTATCAAACTTCAAAGATATATTGGGCATACTTTCAAATATAAACACTTAACGAATGGCCGAATAGAAGGTTTGAATAATAAAATTAAGGTCTTAAAACGGATAGCCTATGGATACCGAAACTTCCAAAATTTTAGAACTAGGATATTAATGACGAACAAGCTATATCTAAATGAAATACCGGTAGTACAAGCAGCCTAAGGGCTGCTCCGAAAGCATAGTATAAAGATAAAAATGAATAATGGAAAAGAGTATAAAAAACCAGGTAATCTAATGATTACCTGGCAAACATTACTCATCAATCCTATTTGACGAAGAGCCAATATTTTTTAATTCTAAAATAAAAAAACAACCTTTATGGACATCATACCCATAAAGGTTGTTTTACTCAAACTTTATTATAAATAATCAGACTTTTTTATAAAACTACAAAATAAAATTTGTGATAAAGTTTATTATTCTACTGTTACTGACTTCGCTAGGTTACGTGGCTTATCTACATCTAAACCGCGGTCTAATGACGCATAGTATGCTAGTAACTGCGTTGGAATGACTGATACAAGTGCAGATAACAATGGTTCTACTGCTGGGATGACAATATCGTCACCTTCACGGTCCAAACCTTCCATAGAGATGATTAATGTATTCGCTCCGCGCGAACGCACTTCTTCAATATTACCACGAGAGTGAGCAGCGGTATTTTCTTGAGTGATTACACCGACCACTGGCGTACCATCTTCGATAAGCGAGATTGTACCATGTTTCAATTCACCTGAAGCGAAACCTTCAGCTTGAATATATGAAATCTCTTTTATTTTCAAGGCAGCTTCACGACTTACTTCGTAGTCGATACCACGGCCGATGTAGAAAGCACTTGCTTTATCAGTGAATAATTCAGTCGCTAATTCATGAATTTCATCTTTATCATCGATCATTACTTGAATAGCGTTGGCGATGATTGATAATTCATGTTCCATGTCAAATTGTGCTTCGAATCCTAAGTCACGACGTAAAGCTTCAGCTAATACAGCCATTACTGCGATTTGACCAGTGTATGCTTTAGTAGATGCTACAGCAATTTCTGGACCTGCATGTAATAATAATGTGTAGTCAGCTTCACGTGATAAAGTAGAACCTTTCACGTTAGTGATTGTTAATGATTTGTAGCCTAATTTGTTGGTTTGAACCAATACTTGACGACTATCTGCAGTTTCACCAGATTGTGTTAGGTAGATGAAGAATGGTTTTTCACTCAATACCGGCATGTTGTAAGCAAATTCAGATGCTACATGAACTTCAACTGGAATGTTAACCATTTTTTCGATGATGTTTTTACCAACTAAACCTGCATGCATTGAAGTACCTGCACCGATGATGTAGATGCGGTCGCTTGCATTAATCGCATCAACGATTTCCTGATCAACTGTTAATTCGTTGTTATCGTCAGAGTATTCTTGGATAATACGACGCATTACAGCTGGTTGCTCGTCGATTTCTTTGATCATGTAGTAAGGGTATGTCCCTTTATCTAAGTCATTGGCATCTAATTGTGCTGTATATGGTGCACGTTCGATTGTTTCGCCAGCTAAGTTTTTAATAGTAACGTTGTCTTCAGTTAAGATAACCATTTCACCGTCATGAATTTCAACGTATTGGTCAGTTAAATCGATTGATGCCATTGCATCAGAAACGATTGTATTGAAGTCAGTTCCTTTACCAATTAATAAAGGTGATTTGTTTTTCGCTGCAAAAACAACACCTGGTTGTTCTGAATCGATTAATGCAAATGCATATGAACCTTCAATCACGTTTAAGGCTTTTAAGAATGCAGTTTCTGCATCTAAGCCTTCTGTTAATGCGAAGTGTTCGATTAAGTTAACAGCTACTTCTGTATCTGTATCTGAGTGGAAAGTCACATCAGATAAGATGTCTTCTTTCATTTCACGGTAGTTTTCGATAACACCGTTATGTACTAATGTGAAACGACCTGTTGAAGATTGATGTGGATGGGCATTGCGAACGCTTGGTTCACCATGTGTTGCCCAACGTGTATGTCCAATACCTGTATGGGCATCTAATGTCATGTCCACTTCACTTTGTAGTTTAGCGATACGTCCTTCTTCTCTGAATAAATGACCGTTTTGACCATTTCCATCAACAACGTATACACCTGCTGAATCATATCCACGATACTCTAAACGCTCTAAACCGTTTAATAATACCTCTTGAGCTGATCCATTTCCAATATAACCTACAATACCACACATGTTGCAGTTTCCTCCTAATTTGGCGACATAAAATTAGACCCTATTCATATAGGTGTCTTATCGCAATTTATATTTGGCTACTACGTACGTGGCGGTAATTTGATAAGGCAAAATGATGGTCTAGATCATTGATTGCCTTACTTTTTTCCCACCTGTGGATTGTACAACCCCTGAATCATCCGCCGAATATTTCGATCAATTCAGTCCTCGTCACTTGCTAAGCAAGCCTGGCGCTATCCCAAAAATTACGTTTGAGATTTTATTAAAAGTAATAGCTCTTTACATTCTATAAATACAAAAAGTTATTGTCAACCTTTTTTGTTGTTAATGGCTATAATTTAACCTTCTCTTAAGAAGATATGTAGGTTATCCGCTAACTAGATTGCTAGCATACAAAAAAAGAGCCAGGAAAACCTGACTCATTTGATTGTATTTTAAATAACCGTTTCTATATAGAAGAAACTTTGTCTTAGTACCAACCGTTAGCATTCCAGAATGCTAAAGCAGCATCCCATGAACCGTAACGCTCAGCAACATATTTGTCAGCAGCAACTTCTTGCTCAGCTGGAGATGCACCGTAAGCTACTAATGTTGGGTTTAATTGGTAACGACCGTAGTAGCCACCTGCAGCGTTGTAAGCTGTGTAAGATCCACCTGACTCACGTTGAGCGATGATTTCTTTAGCTGAATTGCTAGAGTATGAAGTAGTTGATGCAGTTGTTTCAGCTGCTGGTGCTTCATATGTAGTTTCTTCTGCTACATAAGTTTCTTCAGCTGGCGCTTCGTAAGTTGTTTCAGTTACTTCTTCTTCAGTTACATCGTAAGTAGTTGCTTCTTCTGATACAGAATCTTCAACTGTTACTTCATTAACTTCACCAGTAGTTTCATCTTTAGTGAATGAAAGTTTAGTGCCTGGGAAGATGACGTTAGCGTTTTGGATGTCGTTGATTGCAACTAATGCATCTACACTTACGTCAGATGCTTTAGCGATAGCTGCTAAAGTATCACCGTATTGGATAGTGTATGAAGTTGTTGTATCGTCTGTAGCTTCTAAGTCAGCTGAAACTTCAGCAACTGTACGAGCAGACCAAGTAGCTGCTTCTACGTTATTGTTGTTTGTAGCAGCGAATAAACCTGCTAATGCAAATGACGTACCTAAGATAATTTTGTTCAATTTCATGTGTAAATACTCTCCTTAATAAGAATACTGCTTTTTAATTTTTTTTTAAGTTGTCTGCTGCCATCAAGTGGATGACCCGCTATTTACCGCATCTTTATCGTGCGACTATATTCTAGATAAAGAACACCTGTCTCATCTACAAGCAATATCTTAACACGGGCCTTTTTTTAAGTCATGTAAATCAGGCATCTGTTAAAGCCTCTTAACTGCCTTGACATTAAATCCGGGGTTTTTGAAAACCTTATGTAAATTTGTAACAACTTTGTAACACTATAGCACTAAAATTATATATATAAAGTGATAATCACAATTGTTCTCACAAATGATGTCATATTACCGGAAAATTAGGCGTTTTTATTATGAATTAAATAAACAAAGTCCCTAATAAAGCCTTTATATAAGTGTTTTAAATTCATGTCAAATCGCAATCGTTCTGTAATATGACATATGATAATTGCAAAATGTTATTTTTAAATGTCTAATAGTACAAATATTTAGATAAGCTATCGGGTATTTACTTATTTCAAAGCAATA
>NZ_JBOEQF010000001.1:0-45289 GCF_050689315.1 Aerococcus sp. L_32 | reverse complement strand
CAAAAAATGTAATAACCGATTTTTTCTATTCAAACTCAGCCGACGTTTGTTTTTTTATCAACTGTTCTACTTCATCGTAATACACATTGTTTGTTGTATTCTAAAAGTGGTCCATTATTCAGCAAGTTGCCGTTGAAAATGGGGCCACTTATTTTTATGCTTACCATACATGATTAAATGGATGGAGGCAGAAGGAGTGATTAGGAGAATGAAACAATTTGATGTTATCTCAAGATATCGCCAAGGTGAGTCCTATCGGCACATCGCAAGAGAGTTAGGAATCGATCGCAAGACGGTGAAGGCCATTTGTGATCGGTATAAGAAAGGCATTGACGCTTTGAATTCCAGTAAGAGTGAACAAGAAGTGGAAGAAGCAACCGAACAGCTTGTTTTAACTCGGTCGTATGACAGTTCCAAGCGAAGAGCACGGGCGTATACTCCTGCAGTAGAAGCACGGATGAAAGAATTATATCAACAAGAATTGAAAAAGAATAAACGGTTAGGCCCGCATAAACAAGCATTAACCGCGATCGCTGTGCATGAGCTTCTCGCTGAAGAAGGTCATCCCATTGGTTACCGTACCGTCGCCCATTACTGGCGGCAGTTGAAACAAAAAACAAGAGAAGCCTTTATTCGCCAAGAGTATCCTTTAGGTTACCGTGTGGACTTTGATTTTGGGGAAGTCAAACTGGAAATCGCCGGCAAGGTTCGCACCTACCACTTAGCAGTGTTTGCTAGTCCTGCCTCTGATTTTTATTGGGCCTATTTATATACGAATCAGAAACAAGATGTTTTTCAAGAGGCCCATGTTCAATTCTTTGAGATGGTGGGAGGGGTCTATCAGGAAGTGGTTTATGATAATATGCGCAATGTCGTCACGCGCTTTATTGACCGGTCTGAAAAAGAACTCAATGAATCGCTGATCAAATTGTCTCTCTATTATGGCTTTGAAATTAATGTGACTAATTGTTTTAGCGGCCATGAGAAAGGGACGGTAGAAGGTCGAGTTAAACATATTCGCCGGCAATGTTTCAGTAAATCTTACCAATTTTCATCCATAGAAGCTGCCTGAGACCATTTAACGCAGCAGTTAATACGACTGAATCAAAAGAGTCAGATTGTTGAGGAAAAGCAATACCTACTGACCTACCGTCCGCCCTTTGAATTAGCCGAAATGGTTCAATGCCGCGTCAATAAATATAGTATTATCCAGTATGAAACCAATGCTTATTCGGTCCCCGATTATTTGGTGGGGCATACCGTGCAATTAAAAGTGTATCCGGAGTATTTTGTGGTTTATGCCAACCACGAGGAAGTCTGTCGGCATAAAAAAATAGAGGGTTCCCATCAGTATCAGCTTGACATATACCACTACCTCAAGACGCTGATGAAAAAACCGGGAGCGTTAAAACACTCCTTGGTGCTCAAACACTCGCCCGATTTGAAAGCCCACTATGCCTTATATTATAAAGAAAATCCCCGTGAATTCCTAGATAAATTAGACCAGTACCAAGCCTTGCCCAAGGAGCAATTAATGGAACAGCTTTCCCAGAATGCCCCGGCTCGAAAGTCGGCTTCCCTTTCTCAAGAAGCCGAAGCCATTACAGAGGCCATTGAAGCAGCTAGAGAATTAAAATTGGCCTATATTTGTGAACATTCCCAAAGTTACCTAAAAGAAGCCAACCAGCGGGGATTAAACTTAGATGAAGCCTTAAAAGAATTATTGCGGGAAGAGGTCACGCAACGACGTGAGCGGAGTCATCAACGCCGAATCAACCAGGCGAAGTTTCATCAGAAGAAGTATCTAGCAGATTTTGATGACAGCGTATTTGAAGAACAGCCGCGCAAGCAGCTACGTGAGTTAACCTCACTGGAATTTATTAAACGGAAAGAAAATGCGATCTTAATTGGGAATCCAGGCACCGGCAAGACGCATTTTAGTATTGGGATTGGTATAGAAGCCTGTTTACAAGGTATGAGTGTTCAGTTCGTTAATGCGCCTAACTTAGTGATTCAATTGAAAGAAGCGGTCACCCAGAGTCCGTTTGTCCGTTTTAAACGCCGTTTTGAAAGTGTTGATTTGGTTATTATCGATGAATTAGGCTACTTGTCTTTTGATGAAGCGGGACGCTGAGCTCTTATTCAATTTACTATCGAACCGGAACGATGAAGGATCGATTATGATCACCACTAACTTAACCTTTGATCGATGGCAGGAATGTTTTAAAGATGCCACTTTAACCGGCGCTCTCGTGGACCGATTAGCCTATCAAGCGAATGTCATTAATATGAGAGGAGAAAGTTACCGCATTAAACAAACGAGCTCATGGATTGATTCCATGACTCAAGGATAAATTGCCGCAGAGTGGTCCATTTTTGAATAGCAAGGTGGACCATTTTTCAGTTGACATTTACAGATTCACCACCTCTCTAATTTTGTCTCTTGAATGCCCCGTACTGGAAGAGATTGTTCGTTGAGAAATCCCTTGTAGATGCATTTCAAGAATCTTATGATAATTGATCATAAAAATAACCTCCTGTAACTTATTTGGGTTCTTTTACAAATAGTGTTGGTAAATAATTTCAAATGTCAAAAAAGCCACCCTAGCCGGATGACTTTTGACTGGCTTATTAGTCTTCATCTACCCAATGGTAAAGGAAGAACATGTAGCCCCAAAATTTCTTAATTTCTTTAAAACCGGCTCGACGATTGGCTTGCCACCAAGTCACTTCCTCACCGGCAACATCATGATAGGTAGCGACGTATGTTAAGTCAAACCCGTAATGGCGATTTTGTCGTTCGTAAATCATTTTTGTCCGCAACATATGGTAATCAGATGATGTAATGATGGCTGAATCATAACCCATTTCTTGCATCATCTTCAGTGTATTTCGTGCGTTGGTATAAGTAGATGTTGCATTTGCTTCGTTAATTAAAGCGTCACTTGGTGCGCCCGCCCCCACATAAAAATCAAAGTTTGATTGAGTTAGTGGACTTACGATAATTTTCCCTGACCGTGAATAGCCAGCTTCAAGCAAATCAACTGCTTCACCAGCCCGCTCACTAGCGCCTTCTGGTACAACAATAATATCCGATACTTTCGGTTCCTCATCAACAATGAGGTTACTGATGGTAATCACACATACTAACCCAACAGCGATACTCATGCCGACAAAAAAGCCCACAAGTCGAACAAGATTATTTCCTTTCATCTGCATTCCCCATTTTGATAAGTATTTTCCTTTTGACTTATCTTACCACATGGAAATTACCGGATGAAAAGTAAAGTATCATTTTCCAAAATCAAATATAATTGTATTATTGTGTTTACTTGCAAGAGAGGCGATATCCCTTTGAATGATTTCAGTAAATTGATCTTCAAATTTAGACATATCAACTGGTTGTTGATTTATGTCAGCGTTCTCAATATATGCTTTTAGACGTTTTTGTACTTGTTTCATTTCAAAATCGATTTCGTCTGGATGCTCAGCACTCGCAACTGCATAGTAAAATTCATCAATTGGCAGATCTTCACAGATGTCAATAATATTGAATAACCGTTCTTCATAATTGATAAGTTTTGGTATATCACAAATCTCTGTAATCACCGGTAATATCACAATCCGCGCTTGCTCTAAGATATCTTCAACAATCGCCGTATCCCCCGGTTGAATAAAAATATATTCCACACCGGGTAAGTTTGGTACTTCAACATCTTCATAAAGTGCAGCGATGACTTCATAGCCCGCCATAGAAAACTGTTCCGCCGCTTGTCGACCTATAACATTCGTTGCACCGATAATTGCTACTTTATTCATTTTCTTCACCAAAATTTCCTTATAAAAATAAATGCCACTCACCGACTGTTACTTATCTTCATATCAATAAAACGTGCATTCATGTTCTGTATTTCAAAAAATATTAAAAGACATCCCAGAAAAATGTATACTGACTAAAAATACAAAATAACAATAACATAACCTTTGCGTTTTTTCTCTTCACAACCGTGATTGTAAAACGGATATTTGAAAATGTGCTATTCTCACAAATATTGGCAAAACGAGCTTACATATTTTATTTAGAAATCCTCCCTAAGTTTAGAATATACAGACACAAATTTGCTCGCAATTATATATCATACTGTTTTTTTTAATCAGTTTTATTGCTAGACAAGCTATGTATTCCCTTACATTATAAGCCTAGATATAGATAGAGAGATAGTTTTTATCATATATATATAATATTACTTATCATATACTCGCTTTTTATAATCTATACGTAATTTAATCAGAACAATTATGTTTTATTGGAAAAAATTTGATACATATTGGCCTTACTGTTCAGCAGGTAAATCGGAAAAATTTCCTTTCACCAATTCAAACGTATCCGTGAAATTTCTTTTCATTAATCGGGTCTCATTGCTATCTAAACCATCACAAACTTATTGAATTAAGCTACTATTTTTATTTGTAATAATATCGTTTATCCCCCATCTCATCCTTCATCACTGAAAAAACTTGCCCCTTATTAGCAATGGATAAGACTAAGGCATGGTAACGAGACGTAATCACATTCTTGCTTGCCCTAAAATACTTAGAATATCTTGAATTGGTAAAATAGCCTTTATCTTAATAATCATTTAAAATAATCTCTGGAATTCGTTCCTTCAAGAATCCTCCCTGAACAGTCCCGCCATTTCCAATATTTAGTGCTAAAAAAACAACGTCTAGATCATATTGATGCTTCATCACTCTTGCAAAATCTTTAATTGCATCCAGTTCTGACTGAATCACGTCCATTGGTTAATTAGCTTCTAGCACAATATAGTGACCTGAAGCGATCTCAATTGTTGGTGTCATAACTTGATTATCTGGATGAATAAAAAGCAAGACATCAGGTCAGAAGGTTACCTCATGAGACGTTACCAATTAATCAAACTAGATTTTTGAATACCTTTGGTCTCGCGCTGCCACCTTTAAGAACTTCATCCGCCCAAACATATTGGTAAATAAGGCTTTTCCCCAGTCAAAAGGTCCAAGACTATTGCCAGTAAATACCATCAGAATAACCATCTGGTCCGCCAATAACGAAAGTTCGTATCCCCAAACGAACCAGTAAAGGTAATTACATCATTCTTTATACCCTCTATCTCACTGAAATAACCAGCCATCGTATAACCAACATTATACGTCATCTATACCTTCATCACTAATTTAAGGCCATAATAAAAAGCCGACTACAATAAGTAATCGGCATTTCTTACTCCCGCATTTTCCCTTTAATTTAATAATATATTCACTTTTTCATAATTTCTAAAATATAATCCAAGGATATTTTTAAATCATTTTTCTTAATAATTATATATAAAACATAAAAGACTCCGTATATAATTGGTGTCCAAACAGAATTAATATACCATGCTGTATATATAAATATCATTGTCATAAAAGTTTCTAGTAATAAATCCCTTACTACTGAAATTTCTAAGGCCCTTGAAAGAATAAATTCCGCGATTATTCCGCGAAATCCTATTAGTATAACAATACTTAAAATCGTAAAATCTAAATTATGTAGCCAAAATGCTGAAAATCCAGTGAAAACAATACTAATTGTCATCGTAAAAGTATTAAATTTTAACATTACATTTTCTAATCTTAAGGCTTTCATATATGTATTTATCAGTAAAGACATTTTACTTTCATAAATAACTATTGGGAGAAGCAATCCCAAATAATTTAAACTTTCCGCATATTGAGGTAACCATAATGATAAAACTACTTTTATAGGTATATAAAGTATTAGCATTCCTAATGCAAAAATCATCAGAAAATCTCTCATTATTGAGTATGCTTTTACCAAAGATGAATGATTAATCCTTCTTAGGATTGGATATATAACCATACCTAATGCATTCAAGAACACCATAAACATATTGGATACACTTAGAGATAATGATATCTTACCAAATATTGACACACTCCAATTCCGTTCAATACCAAACCTAACTATTCCGATAATTAAAGTATTTGCAATATTAGATAACATCAGTTTTATCCCAGAATTGATGTTATCTCTAGTATCAGTATAAACATTAGAAAAATCAGTTAATTTCCTAAATACAATGTCACGAGATACATACATTGCATATATTAACCCTATAGATTTACCTATCAAATCTGCAAAAATTAATAAATAATAATTATCAATACCAAATACTAATAGTGTTATTATCAATATTAAGTAAACAATTCTATCTAGTATTGTAATTAGCGAATATTCTTTGATTCGATTGGTTGCTTGTAAAATATACAGTAACATTAGCCTAGAATTTAATATCACAAGTTGAATTGCTATCATTGTTAATATAAATTTTCTATCAAAATCTTGTATGAAAACTAAACCAACTATAGTTAGAACTAGTGCTATTAATATTTGAGAAAATAGAAGACTATAAAACTGTGAAAAGAAGTTAACTTTATTTAATTTATTATATTCTTCTCCTCCATGTCGCAAATAAATCCCATCATTCCAGCCAAAGTGCAAAAAACCTACATAAGAAGAATAAAAAATATATATTTGCCAGAATCCATATTGTTCAACACCAATTAGTTTAGGGACTATTAAAACAACTATAGTGGAAATCAGTAACGAAATAAAATTGGCAGATAGTGAGTAGGAAAAGTTTTTTATTAAATCTAATATTTTTTCTTTCATCGTATTCATTTCTTAATTTAACTTAGCATGCAGGGGCCATTTTTGATCTTTTTCAGATAAGTTTAATGGTGTACCATCTGATAAAGTATATCCTGATCCATCCGCGTTGCCTGGGTATTCACCGACTACCTCCGGCCATTCGATGCCAATTGAAGGATCATTCCAAGCTAATCCTCCTTCATCTCCAGGATGATAGAAATCGGTTACTTTGTACTGGAAAACTGCCTCATCACTTAATACTAAGAAACCATGTGCAAAACCTTCAGAAATATAAAATTGTTTAAAATTATCTTCACTCAATTCAATGCCAAACCATTTACCAAAGGTTTCGCTACCATCTCTAAAATCAACGGCAACATCAAAAACTCTACCTTTTGTAACTCTCACCAACTTGCCTTGCGCGAATTCTTTTTGGAAGTGTAATCCTCGAAGAACGCCTTTAGAGCTTTTCGATTGGTTATCTTGTACAAAATTCATATCTAAACCCGCTTCGTGCATATCTTGTTGGTTATACGTTTCGACAAAATATCCTCGGTCATCACCATATACCGTTGGTTCGATCACATATAGTCCTTTTATTGGGCTTTCAGTTACTTGTATTTTTCCCATCAAATCTCTCCCTCATAAAATTCAATTTCAGCTAAATATCTTTTTAAAGCATCTTTCCATTCTGGCAATAATCTAAAATTATGTTCAGTCAATTTTGAAGTATCCAATCGACTATTTAGTGGGCGTGCTGCCTTAGAGATACCATATTCTTCGGTAGTTACAGGAATCACATCAGTACTTAACCCCGAAAGTTTATAGATTTCTTTAGTAAAATCAAACCAAGATATGTAACCACCTTCATTTCTTGCGTGATAAGTACCATATTCTTCTGATTCAATCATTTTTGTAAGTAACTCAGCTAAGTCCAAAGTATATGTAGGGGAACCAATTTGATCATTCACCACTGTTACACAGTCATGACTTCTACCTACTCTGAGCATGGTTTTCACAAAATTAGATCCATTAATACCGAATACCCAAGAAATTCGTATAATAAAATATTTTTCCAAAATAGATTTAACAGCTTCTTCTCCTGCTAGCTTGCTTGCTCCATAGATACTTGTCGGTGCATATTTGTCATTATCAGGTTGAAATGGTTCATTTCCTTTGCCTTCAAAAACGTAATCCGTACTAATATAAACGAATTTGGCGTTTACTGCTTTTGCAGCTAACGCTAAATTCTCTGTACCTTGTTTATTTACTTTAAAGACCATTTCTTCGTTTTCTTCAGCATCGTCAACGGCAGTCCATGCAGCACAATGAATAATAGCATCTGGTTTTAAATCATTTATGGTAGATTTTACTTTGTCTATATTTGTTATATCCAACGAAATGTATTTAGCATTTGAAACGGATTTATCGTCTATTTGGCTTTCAAATTCAGAGGCACGACTTGTCCCAACAGCATCATGCCCTGCAACAATTAATTTACGCATTACATCAAAGCCTAATTGACCTGTTACGCCAGTTACTAAAACTTTCATAAATTACCTCCGTTTTAACGATTACTGTACATTTCTTTATAGTAATTTTGATAATCTCCTGAAATGATTTCTTCCCACCAATCTCTATTATCCAAATACCATTGAATCGTTTTTTGAATACCATTTTCAAAGTTAGTTTTTGGTAACCAGCCTAATTCACTATGAATTTTAGTTGGATCGATTGCGTATCGTCTATCATGCCCTTTTCTATCATTTACATAAGTAATTAAGCTTTCAGGTTTGTCTAACGTTTTGCAAATTAATTTCACAATATCAATGTTAGCCATTTCATTATGACCACCAACATTGTACACTTCTCCTATTTTTCCGTCATGTATGATTAAATCAATTGCTTCACAATGATCTTCGACATATAACCAGTCACGAACATTCTGCCCATCTCCATAAACTGGAAGCGGTTTATCATTTAGTGCATTAATAATCATTAATGGAATCAATTTTTCTGGAAAATGATTTGGTCCGTAATTATTTGAACATCTACTGATAGTAATAGGTAAACCGTATGTACGGTTATAAGCGTGAACAAACAAATCGGCAGATGCTTTAGAACTACTATAAGGAGAACTTGTCTTTACGGGTGTTTCTTCAGTGAATAGCAATTCTGGTTTATCTAATGGTAAGTCTCCATAAACTTCATCTGTAGAAACTTGATGATAACGTTTTACACCATATTTAATACTAGCATCCATTAATACTACTGTCCCTGAAATGTTAGTATCTACGAAAATACTTGGATTTTCAATTGATCTATCAACATGACTTTCCGCAGCAAAATTAACCACAATGTCAGGTCGAACTTCTTCAAATAGACTAAATACAGCATTTCTATCAGCAATATCTACTTTATGAAATGAAAACTTTTCATTTTTAAATGCTTCTTGTAAAGTACTTAAATTACCAGCATATGTTAAGTTATCTACACAAATAATTTCATATTCAGGGTATTTGTTCAACATATGATATACAAAATTGGATCCAATAAATCCTGCGCCACCCGTAACAATAATTTTCATAAATCTATTCTCCTATTTTAATTCGTTTGCAATTCTTAGTAAGTATTGACCGTATGCATTTTTCTTTAAAGGTTGAGCTAAAGAAATTAATTGATTTCTATCTATATAACCCATTCTGTATGAAATTTCTTCCAAACAAGCAACCTTTAAATTTTGTCTTTTTTCAATAGTTTCAATAAATAAACTAGCTTCTAGTAAAGATTCATGTGTTCCAGTATCTAGCCATGCAAATCCTCTGTCCATAATCTTTACTTCAAGATTCCCTTGTTTTAAATATTCATTATTTAAATCTGTAATCTCTAATTCTCCTCGGGGAGAAGGCTTAATATTTTTGGCTATTTCAACCACATTATTATCATAAAAGTACAGACCGGTTACTGCATAGTTGCTCCGAGGTTTTTGTGGTTTTTCCTCAATAGAAGTAGCTTTCATACTTTTGTTGAATTCAACAACGCCAAATCGTTCTGGATCATTCACATGATATCCAAAAACCGTTGCACCTTCCTGTTTAGATGCTGCATCTTGAACCATTTTAGACAAGCCACTACCATAAAAAATATTGTCACCTAGAACTAGTGCAACAGAATCGTTGCCAATAAATTCTTCCCCAATGATAAAAGCTTCAGCTAATCCATTAGGTTCCGCTTGAATTTTATACTCAACATGAATCCCAAAATTACTTCCATCTCCAAACAATTGTTCAAATCTTTGCGTATCTTGCGGAGTGGAAATTATTAGAATTTCGTTTATACCCGCTAACATTAAAATAGATAGCGGATAATAAATCATTGGTTTATCGTATACCGGGAGCAATTGTTTTGATACTGACCTAGTTAATGGATAAAGTCGAGTCCCACTTCCACCTGCTAAAATTATACCTTTCATATTACAAAGCACTCCTTCTATTTTAAATTCACTTTACTAAGTAATCGACATTTTTCATTCTTTTTTTGATACTTTCAATTTTAGTTAATTTTAATTTTAGAGCTATTAAAATACTAGACAATTCGTATTTTAATTGGATTTTATTGTCATTATTGAAACTTAATAATGAAGATTGATCTTCCTTATGATAGATATATGGATCCTCTAGATATATCATCTTAAGATTTAATTTCGTCATGATAATACCTAGAATGTTTTCTTCATAATATAAGAAAGTTTCTGGAAAAAACCCCCCAACTTCTTTCAAATAATTTTCTGTCAGTAAGATTGCAGATCCATGCAAGAGATTATTACTAGAAACTAAGTCTCTATCATTAACAGTTTTTTTGACACTTTTATGTTTGCTTTGTTTTTTTAGTATTTTAGGTTTTCTAATTCCAATTAATTTCGCTAAACCAGTTAAAAATTTTTTCACAATACTAATAAATGAAAGGTTTCCAAATATTGGATTCTGATTTTTATAATCACTACCAATTATTCTAGTTCCAATTGCACCAACATTTCCTTCAAATTTTGTCTTGAATAGTGTATCTAAGTAAGTTTCATCTTCAAAAAGTGTATCGTTATTTATTACAAGTACATTATTAATACCCAATTTCTGAATACAATACTGTATCCCTAAGTTATTTCCTTTAGCGTAGCCACCATTAATTGAATTCATTAAAACATGAATATTTTTTTCTTTGAAAAATTTTTGATTAAGTATTTCAAATGAATTATTATTTGAAAAATTATCAACAATTACTATTTCAATATCTTTGTTAGATTGCTCTTTAATTGAATTAATGCATTCAATTGTATCCTCCCAATTCAAATAGTTTAAAATAATAATTCCTAATTTATTCACTCTAATTCCCCTTCCAATTGCGTTTTTAATATATTAAAAGATACTTTGATAAGGAATACCTGGTCCGGATCCTAGTACAATATAATACATGTAAAAGAATAATATGTATATTACACATACTATTGCTCCCATAATCAAAGCATTACTTTTTAGATTATAAATTTTAAAAACAGATGATCCCATTATTAATTGAGGCAAAGCTAAATAATACTGAATTCTCCAACCATAAGGTATATTTATTAAAAAAGTTGTTAAACATATAGATAGAATTATCCATGAGATAAAGACGTAATAATTTGGGTTTTGTTTTATTAACTTATTTAAGAAAAATATTGCTATGATTATCATAGGTCCTAACCTTAAAGCAGAAGATATTACTGATGAATCTAAATTAAAACTATATCTTATGAGATAAAACCCAAACGCTGGAATTAAAGATAGAACATTAAGAAATTGTATTGGAAAAAGTAATATAACTGCTAAACAGCAATAAAAAAACATAATAGAAACAATACTTTTTATTTTCTCTGGTTTTTTATACGGTAAAAAGAAGAAAAATAATAATATTAAAGCAGTATTATGAAACATAGTGGCAATCATAACCCAAAAAAGGTACTTAACAAAATTCCTATCTTTAATAATGAATTTTAAACTATAAAAAATTATAGATATTGCTATTGTTTGCCTAACAATATTAAAACCTTCAATATAATAATAAGCTAGATATATAAACATTACTAAGCTCATGGAGGATTGATTTCTAAAATTATTAGCTCCTAACATAATGAAATAAATTGAAATGAACATGGCTAAAAATAGAAATACCTGTGGTCCATTATAAAAAAAACTTGAAAAATATTGAAGTAAAATATATAAAGGTTCCCTAGAATCCTCTAGAGAAGCCCACAAACTTGAGTTACCAATTAAAATATTATGCTCAACATAATTAAAGTAATCAGTACCAATACCATATCTAACCCCTGCTGTTATTGATGGTAACAATGAAAGCAAGATAATATATGGATATGGTAATTTTTCATTTTTATTTACTTTCACATCAAAAACATATGTTAATAAAATTGAGGAAAAAAAAGTAAAGCTATATATAAATACTGTTGTCATAGTTTCCTCCTATTTATTTTTATAAATTTATGAAGTCTATAACATTCCGCCAAACTTTGTAAACATTGAATTCTTTCTCGTTAAAACTTCTAATTTCCTTAATAATTTCACTCTTATCTTTATTTTCGAAAATTTCATTATAAAACTTTATAATTTCTTCAATATTAATTGGCGAATCATCTGCTGGCACCCTCAAATAATATGGAAAATTTTGAAAATTATCTAATTCCGTTTTAACGCCTGATACTATTGGTAATCCTTTTGCGCCGTATTCTTTCCCTTTCAATGTACTATTATAAAAAACATTACTTCTATGTCGTCCCATTGAATCTAAAGCAATATCCGCTATTTCGTATAACTGATCCAATTCATTTCCGTTTTTTAGTCCATGAAATAAAACAATATTCTGCAAATTTTTATCTTTTACTATTTGCTTATATTTGCACAAAATTTTACCTGTCCCTACTAAATGTAACTTTATCTTTTCATTGTTTTTTTCTCTACCTTCATAATATTTAGCTAATCCATGAATTACTCTATCGTATCCATGCCATTTTCCAAATGTTGCAACAGCAATTAGATTAATACAGTTATTTGATACAGGTTTTTTTATAGATGAAATTTTTTCAAAATTTACGGTATTTGAAATTTTAAATGTAGGAATTCCCCAAATTTCATCATCATTAGAAAAAGTTATAATTCTATCCACATACTTATATAAATTTTGGGTTGCAAAGTTATCTTTTCTGATATAAAAAAACGAAATTTTTTT
This sequence comes from Aerococcus sp. L_32, assembly GCF_050689315.1. Classification (NCBI taxonomy): domain Bacteria; kingdom Bacillati; phylum Bacillota; class Bacilli; order Lactobacillales; family Aerococcaceae; genus Aerococcus; species Aerococcus sp. L_32. The sequence continues at coordinate 32,322 of NZ_JBOEQF010000001.1, read as the reverse complement.
ATTAGTTAATTCATCTAAATAGGGATATGTTGGAATTTCAATTAATATTTTTAAGTTAGGGAATTTATATTTAAGTTCCCTCAGAACATCTATCATTTTACGATCACCCATAGGATACCGGATATAAATTACATCAATATCCCGTTTTACTTGCAATAATTTATCCCATTTATACGGAGAAATTATTGGAGCATTTTTAAAAAGAAAATTTACGTATATATTATCATGTGATTCCAAATGGAAATATTCAACTTTAAATCCGCTCTCAGTAAAAAAGTTCATTTGATTAACATTTTTTTTCCATAACCCAATTGATTTTGAATTTTTGGACTCTCTAGTTACAAATAGTAGTTTTCTCATTTTATTTCACCTCTCTTATCAGTACTTTCTTAACAACACTGAAAAAAAAGTATATAAATCTATAATTTTATTACCAGTTTTAATTTCTGTTAACTTTAAAAGAGAAAACCAATATTTTTTGTTGGTTTTGTAGTTCGATATAGTTTTCAATAGTTTTTTTCTATCTTGTGGAATTTCATCTTTAAGTGTTTGCAAAATGGCTCTAGCATACTTAATTTTAGAATTCTTCTTATTACTAGCGTTATTAAGCTCAGCTATAATCATTTTTACAAAACCTGTACCTGTATTGGTAACTACTGAATCATGTCTTCTATATAAAATATAAGATTTATCATCATAAAGAATAGTTCCATTTAAACTTAAACAGACTAATTGGACTAATGCATCATGTGCAATATCATAATCATCCCCAAATAAAGATACTTTTTCTGCAAGCTGTTGGTTAAAAACCATGGTACATCCCGGAATATTGCTTCTGCTTATAGAACTTCCTAGAGTTAATCGTCTATCATTAAGTTTTTTTTCTCCAATTTCATTCAGTTCATCGTCTACTACATTTAAACCTGAATAATATAAAGAATATTTATTGGATTTGCTTGGTTCTAACATACTTATAGCCTTTTCCAATTTATTTGGTAACCATATATCATCCTGATCTGCGAAAGATATATATGGTGAAGAATGTTTGTATTCATTCAATAGCCATAAAAAACTTTTTTTATAACCTACATTTTTCCCAAAATGTACTGTTATATTTTCATTTTCTTGAATATTTTTTAATATTTTTACAGTACCATCGGATGATCCATCATCCCGTATTGCTAAAAATACATTTACGTTCTTTTGTTTCATGATACTTTCTATTTGATCTAATAAATACTTTTCACCATTATAAGTTGACATTACTACTTGAATATTTTGCAAGAGATATCCCCTTCCTTATTACTTTCAATAAACAATTATTAAATATTTCTCTAATTTTTAGTATTTACAGCATCAATAAGAATTTTGCTACTATTCTTTGAATATCTAGTGTAATTCTATGATTTGCTTCAACTTCAAAAATCACTTTTCATCTCTACTATATTGGCTAAATTTTCAGGGTTATTTAGGTTAAAACCAGCTATTGAAGATATTAAATAGTTTTTTAAAATTAAAATAAAATTACTTAATGCTAATATAATATTTCTTGACTCTACTTCTACTAATTTCAGGCCTTTTCTTCTTCATGAATAATACTTCAATCAGATTCAGCCACATATATTGTGCATTATTGGCGATACACAAAAAAAACGTTTTTAATCCTTCTAACTGATTGATTTGTACTTTTGATGTTCAATTTCATACAATAAATGTTGTAAGTTCGTATATTTAAAATTATCCTAATAAGTTATTTTTCTGTGTAAATTATCCTAAAATTCAATTCTTCAATGGATTTCATTATTTAGAATTTCTGAAAGTATTCAAGGTTTAACTTTATTTATTTCATTAAAATCTACATCAACATCTGAAATTTGTATTATTTTGGAATAAGGTATTTTCATATATCTGGTATCTCTATAGGTTATCATTTTAAAATTTTATTATTAATGATTCATTGTACTTTCTTTAAACAAAGTAAATTATTCTTGGGAATTTTTGAATGTTAGAAAAATTTAATTATTAAAATAGCATGGAACATAAGTTGTGCTGATACTATTGAATTTTTTTTACCCGTGCCCCATATCCTATTATGATAAATTTAAGGGAAACGCTTAATCTAAATATTACTATTGTCATCTAGAAAGTACTTTACATTAGACTTATTTAATACTTAAATTGCCAGATATACAGATATGTATACTTAACAACGCAAGTCAATATGACTTTCTTTAACCAAGCGGGCAAATTTATAACAACTATAAAAATTAAGATTCTTATTGAAAATCAGATCATAATAAATGCTTTTAATTTAAAATTTGATTTATTCAAATTAACAATAAAACTTTGCTAATAATTAAAAATTACATAAGATCAAACAGTGATAACCCATCTATTTTTTTCGGTTATGCTTAAAATTAATTTTTTGTAGGTAAAACGAATTTATTTCCTAATTCAAAATCAAAACTATCCGGGTTAAATTCAACATATCCTGTCCAAGGGTAAAAAGTTAATTCACCAAAATAAATCTTTTTGTTCACATAATATAAATCAACTCTTACAAAAGGAAAATCCTCACTCAAAATTCTTGCAACCTCAACTAATTCCTCTAGCCCTTCTGGTTTTGGAATATCATTCTTAATATTTGGTTTATCTGTAGTCACATCCAAAAGATTCCAATTTAAGTCATAAATATTTCGTTTATGCCCATTAAATCTGTCGACATCCAAAATTATATACATTGGCTTACCATTAAAACACAAAATTTTATAGTCGTTTATTCCTTCAAAATTATTGTCTTCTTCTAGCAGTTCTTCTACAATAATTACCGGCTCTATATTTTTGTATGACCACTCTCTCCCCGTGGAATATACGTCTCGGTTTAACCAAATATTTAGTTCCTCTTGAATTCTTGGCAGATCAAAAAAATTTTTATCCTTTACAAAATAATTTGTTCCACTACCATTATTAGTTTTTATCACAAATTTTTCAGGCAAATCACTCACATTTATTTCATATGGATTACTGTAAACTTTATACAATTTATTTAGAATCCGGTGCAATCCTTTACTCTCAACATACTCTCTGACTTTGTATTTATCAGCACCTATTGTTAATAAATTATCTCTATAGTTTATTTTATACCACTGTAATTTTTCAGTAAATCTTTGAGGGTCTTTCAAATTTAATTTTCTACCAAGTTTCAAAAGATATTGAATTTCTATCATTAATTTATCTGGAATGAATTTTAAAATCCTTAACAATTTTAATCTAGTTTCTTGATTTGTAATCAATTTCTTATATCCGTTCATGTTTTCTCCCATCTAGAATGCTAGTTGTACTTCTTTTAAATACGCTTCGATAACAATCTCTCTATCAAATTGATTCTTGACTTTGTTTCTTCCAAATTTGCCCATATTTATTTTTTCTTCATAAGATAACTGTATAAATTTTTCGATTTTTTCAATCAGATCTTTTGTATTTTTATGTTTTATTAAATAACCATTAACTCCGTCATCTACTACTTCCTTTGTACCACTTCTGTTAGTGGTAATAATTGGTCTTTCACTAGCCGCACTTTCTAACAACACATTGGAAAGTCCCTCAGGATAATATGTTGGATGCACTGTGCAATGAGTTTGTTTTAAAATTTGACGAACGTCCTTAATCATCCCATGATAAACAATATTTCCTTTTTTTTGTTCCTTTTCAAGAATCTCCTCATATTTTTCTTCACAAAAACCACAAATGTGGAATTTAGTATTTGAATATTTTTTTGTAATAAATTCTGCTGCTTCTAAATACTGATCAATACCCTTTTCTTTCATTATGCGCGAAATGAATACAAATTCAATTGTATCTTTTGGTGGATAATCTAACGGTATAAATTGTTTTAAATTTACTCCTGAGCCTGGTAACATCTTATGTTTTTGTATTGCAATATTTTTATCAACAAAAAATTGGCGATTGGCCTCATTTTGAAAAAATACCGTTTGAATATTTGTGAATGCAGATTTATATAATAAAACTGTTATTTTTTGCATAATACCAGGATTTTCAACTGCTGATCCTAATCCAGTAATATTAGCAACAAAAGGAATTTTAAGTTTTCTAGCTGCTAAAGATCCAAAAATATTAGGCTTAATTGTAAAACCTAGAATAATATCAGGTTTAATTTTTTTGAATAGGCTCACATATGAGTTATATAATTTATAATTCTCTAATATATTTACTCCATGTCTATCCATCTGTATTTCTTCATGAATGCATCCCATCTTAACAAGCTCATCAATTTTATCGCCACTAGGTGATGAAATTATTACTTCAAATCCTTCCTTTATAAAACGTTCAACTATTTCTTTCCTAAAATTATAAATTACAATTTCATGATTAACTAAAAATAAAATTTTTTTCTTCATTAGCATCTCCTGCTCTTATGAATCACTATTTTTTGTTGAAATATTCGACATACCAATCTGTAAATTTTTGCAGACCATCTTGAATAGTTGTTTCTGGTTTAAAACCTACTTTTTTTAATAATTTATCTGTGGAAGCATATGTAGCAGGAACATCTCCCGGTTTAATTGGTTCAAATTCTTTCTTAAATTTAATTTCGCGATTTAATGATTTACTTAAAGCTTTCTCTAAGCTCGTGATGAATACCATTAATTTTTCTGGATTACTATTTCCAATATTATAAACTTCATGTCCTGCTACCAAATTTTGATTATAAGGATGATTTGAAATCAATGAAACAATACCTTTTACGATATCGTCAATGTATGTGAAATCACGATACAAATCATGTTCAAAGTCACCATTATTATAAATATGAATAGTTTCTTCATTGAAATACATATTTGCAAATTTAAAATAAGCCATATCTGGCCTTCCCATTGGGCCATAGACTGTAAAAAATCGTAAGCCTGATATAGGTATATTGTATAGATGGTTATAGGTACTAGCCATTAACTCATTTGATTTTTTTGTGGCTGCATATAAAGAAACTGGGTGGTCTACCGAATCGGATTCTTCAAACGGTACTTTCTTATTATTCCCGTATACTGAACTTGATGATGCATATAACAGATGTTCTACTGGATATCGACGACAAGCTTCTAAAATATTATAGAAGCCTATCACATTACTTTGTATATAAACATCTGGATTATCAATTGAATAACGTACCCCAGCCTGAGCGGCCAAGTTAATAACTATATCTGGGTTATGAGTTTCAAATAACCTCATAACTTTTTCCTTATCAGATATATCCATCTTAATAAATTTAAATTGAGAGTTAGCATTGATCCTGTTCAATCTCTCTAATTTTAAATTCACATCATAATAATCATTAAGATTATCTATTCCTAAAATTTCATTGTTCTCTTTTAGTAATTCTGCCGCCAAGAATGACCCAATAAATCCTGCTACACCTGTAATTAGAATCTTTTTCATGTAAAACCTCTTTCTTTTAACTTTAATAATGTTACTGTTCCGTTTGTTTTATTGATTCTTTGAAATCACGTATTTGATACATTCCTTTATGATAATTGTCCATTTTTTTATCATATGTTTGATTTCCAAAAACTTTATTGAATAAGGAAATTTTGTTACGCAATCCAGCAACAATTGGGTTACCAATCTTTGTAAAAATAGTTTTATGATTGTGTGCTTTTGCAACTTCTCGAACTAACTCACTTGTTACCACATATTCTGCATTTTGAGGATGGAATACGCCTTCATCTTGATTATCTATGAGCAATCTTAAAAACTCGTTTAGATTGTCAATATATAACATACTTCGTTGATTTTTAAAATCTGGAAATATTGGTGTTTTTCGTGCTAGTTTTGACAATAAAGGATAATTTCCCTTAGATCCTCTCCCATAAATCATTGGTGGACGAACAATTGCTACTTTATATTTTTCATCGGACAATGGTTGAATGCCTAATTCACCCTGTAATTTACTATCACCATAGAAATTAGCTGGTTTAGGTAAGGTATCTTTTGTTATCATGCCATTTATCATTTTACTCCCACCATACACAATCATCGAGGAAAGATGAATGAATTGTTTCACTTCATCACTCTTAGCTTTAGATGCCAAATCAATTGTTAAATCTTTATTTGCCTGGTAATAAAGCTCCTCTAAAGATTTATCGGATGAATTGTGCGCAATTCCTGCTACATTTAATACCACATCGTAAATACCCCAATTTTGATTTTTCCAATCATCATTTCTAACAGATATCTTAGTGATATGGTATTCATCTGGCCATTGGATAACCCATTCCTCAAATTTATTACCAATATATGAATTTTGGCCGGTGATTAAGATTTTTTTCATGACTGATCATCCTTCACATCTTGTTTGGCTTTTTCTATGACACCTGTTCCACCTTCGACCACTCCATCACTTCTCAAAACGCTAGTAATCGTACCAATGAAACATTTTAAATCGAATAGGATTGAAATATTTTGAATGTAGTCTCCATCAAGTTTTGCCTTAACTGGGATTTCAAGTTCATCACGGCCATTAATTTGTGCCCATCCTGTTAATCCAGGTCTTACATCATTTGCACCATATTTATCACGTTCTTTGATTAAATCATATTGATTCCATAGAGCAGGTCTTGGCCCTATGATGGCCATGTCACCTTTAATAATATTAATTAATTGAGGTAATTCATCTAAGCTTGTTTGCCTTAAGAATTTCCCTGAGCTCGTAATAAACGCATCTGGGTCATCTAACAGATGAGTAGGCATATCTGATGGTGTATCATTTCTCATTGATCTAAACTTATAAATTTCAAATAATTCTTTATTCTTACCTACTCTTTTTTGTCGGAAAAAGACTGGACCTTTAGAATTTAACTTAATCCATAAGGCAATAATTAAAAATATAGGCCATAATATTGCTAAAGCTATCAATGATATTAAAAAATCTAGTGGTCTTTTTAAATATTTATACATTCTATTCCTCTAATCTAACTTATTTAAATTTTTTGAAGTTGCATTCTAAGTTACTATTGTCCTAATATCATACTGGTTACATTTACATGGGAAAATTACTAATGTTTGTAACTATAAGTTCCCCCTAAACTGGGGATATAGGCTAAATCATGACTATATGAAAAAATTTCCTTGTCACGGAAATTTAGGCTCAGACTTTGTACGGAATGATCTTCACTTGGCGTATAAACCAAATCTACATTATAATCTAAAGCCATTTCTGTTACGCTTCCACCTTAACAATAAAATAGGCGTCGAGTGTACAGATGCTTAAAGATGACCTGTCCTTTCTTTAGTCATTTGAAGTACCATATTCAGCAATAAATGTTTCCATCAAGTGAGGTATAAACTCTCGACCTCCACTCTATTTTAGGCAATTCTTCATTATTATAGCAAAAAAACATTACGTCTTAGGTATAATTTTCATTCTTTGCTAAATATTGGTTAAATTATTCTGAAATCTTATGATATAAATAAAAATAAGTCCAATTTAGTATAAATATTTATTAAATAAATGTTTGGGAATAATGCTATTAGAAAGCGATGCACGAAATGAGGTATTTGAAAGTCATGTACATATCAATGAGTATGGAGAAAAAACTTCATACAAAGCTATTCACTAACAAGATTTATTGTAAGTGAAGTTCCTAGTGATTCAACTATGGCTCTAACAACAGTATCTTAGCCTAAATTCCAGACTCTTTGAACGGATTGTCATATATGTGAACCATATCATCTGCTTCTCCGAAATATTCATTAAGTACCACACTTAAAAAAGCATCAAACCCATTTCTCTACTGGTTTTGATGCTTTTTTATTAATGGCTTTCAAATTCTCTTAGTACATGTCCTAAGTAATTTGTGGCAAGTAGATTCCATGATTGATTGCTTGATATCAAGATGCGGTGACTTGGGATTATAACGGCTATTGGACTACCTGTTACTGCACCAATTATCGCATTTACTGATCCTCGCCCTTTAGTTTGTCTAGCCGCAATTCTATCAGATAATTGGTCTAGAGTAATAACTTGTCCATAGTAAATCTTTTGTAGTTCAGTCCACACATCTAGTTGGAAAGCGGTGCCTTGAGGCATTAATTGAAAATCGATTGTTTCAAGTTGTTGCTTGGCAAAGTATGCGTTTAACCATTTTACCGCTTCATTGATAATCATTGATTGCTGAAATTCTGCAATAGGTTCAATCTTATTGAGATCAAATGTACCGCCATAATTTGCTTGATTTTTAAACCATGTTCCTAATAATCCATGGTCGTTCGCTAATAATGTAATCATTCCTAATTCAAATTGATAAGAGTGTTTATATAACATGAGAGAACTCCTTTAAATATGATGCTTTATATTATAACAGAGTCCTAGTCGTTAGCGAGTCATTCTTTACTGGTATATATACCAGGTTGATATGTTTTCCCGTTTATGAATTTTGTCATTTCATTAAAGGTACACTGTCAAAAAGTTAAGCAACAAACGGCTTTAGACGAATAAAAAGGCTCTTCGTCAAATAGGTCTGATGAGTAATATCTGCCAGGTAATCATTAGATTACCTGTTTTTTTATATACTCTTTTCCATTATTCATTTTCATCTTTATACTATGCTTTCAGAGCAACCCTTAGGCTGCTTGTACTACCGGTATTTCATTTAGATATAGCTTGTTCGTCATTAATATTCTAGTTCTAAAATTTTGGAAGTTTCGGTATCCATAGGCTATCCGTTTTAAGACCTTAATTTTATTATTCAAACCTTCTATTCGGCCATTCGTTAAGTGTTTATATTTGAAAGTATGCCCGATATATCTCTGAAGTTTGATAAATGTACGCAGCACTCGTCATAGTCCGCTTGGTAATCTAACTAATTTGGACTGCGCTAACTGCGCTTTAAATGCTTCAGAATCATTCTCTTGGAGTGCCTCACGCAAGTTATGGACGACATTATAGGTGTTTTTTAATAATGGATTCTTATCCAGTAAATAATCTAAAATACCACCGGTATTCGTAAGCCAATCGAATAACTTGAATGATTGATAATCCCATGAGCTTAGGCTTTCTCGGGGCAGTAAGAATAGTCGCCAATACCCTTTATACTTGTTGTACAATTTATGGTCAGGAACTCTGAAGATATTCATTACTTCAATACGTAACTTATTCAATTCTCGATTTAATGCTTGAACTAAGTGGAAGCGATCAATAATGATTTTGGCGTTGGGAAATACCTCTCTAACAACTTCCATATAAGGCATATACATGTCCATTGTAACTGTTTGAACTTTCTGACGAGTTTTCAACGGATAGGCAAAAAAGTAATCACGTAGCTTGAATTTTCTGCGATCTCCCAGCACATCAACAATCTGTGAATTCGTATTATCTATAAAAACAAAGCTCATATTACCTTCGGCATGCTTTACACCTTTGAATTCATCGAAAGCAATATGCTCTGGTAATGCATCGAAGATGCTAGGTTTAAGGTCTTTACCAGCACCATTAATTACCCGTTGAACTGTATGATCAGAAACGTTGCATGTCTCTGCAATATGCTTCAATGTCAACGCATTGGTTGCAAAGTCTAACACCATCCGTTTAACGCGCTTAGAAATAAAACAGTTATCACCGACTATCTCTGATTTAGCAGTGAAGTAGCTATCACATTCTCTACAGTGATAGCGTTGTTTTCTTAATTTAAGGTAAGCAGGTAACCCTGATATCTTTGTTAGCGTAATTCTTGATTTTTTAGATCCATTCTTAACGAGACTATTTCCTTGTTTAATGCAGCCGCAGGCTGGACAATACAGAGGATTTACATCTAACTTGCCGAAATAGATCAGTGACTTTATATTCTTAACTGTCATTTCTTCAACTTTATCTTCGAAAATTATATTTTCATCTTTCAATTGCAACGTGGTATTGATAAACTTATTCATACGGGGAATCTCCTATCTTATCATGGTTGTCGTTAACTTTATGATAATGGAGATTCCTCTTTTTTTTTGTAAAAAAAATATAGAACCAATGACTTTTTTGAAGTCATCAGTCTTATATATTGTAGAGCCTATATTGTAGAGCCATCATTTTAATCTAAACTTAAATTATATAATCTAAAATAATAACCAATGAATTTAAAATATTCAGTTAATGCATTCTTCTTGACTTCGTTGCTGGCTTTATACCATGGACCAAAACCATAATCATACCCATTTTGATCTAATAATCGATGGTTTGCTCCTACGAATGTTAATTTGATATCGTACTGTTCTTCTTGCATTACGCGATTAAAAATCATTTTAGTTCGGAGTGTATGATAATCTGAAGTTAAAATTATTGCCGATTTTAATCTCATTTCGTCTAACAATCTTAATGTATTGGTAGCATTCGTATAGGTGGTAGTAGCTTGTCCTTCATCAATAATTTGATTATCCAATACTCCACGCTCTGAATAAATAGTGTGGTCCGTACTAGTTAATGGTGAAACAATTATCTTATTTGATTTACTATATCCTTCACTTAATAAACTTACAGCCACTCGTTCTCTTTCAAAGTTGGTAGACCCCTGCAAGACAACAATGATATCCGATGCAACCGGATCTTCACCTTGATTGAGGCTAAGTATTATTGTGATAAAACTACTTAAAAATAACAAGCCCATGACAAATGCAAAAGCTATCCAATGATTTGAATTTCTCATGAGCCCTCCTATATAATTAAACACTAATATATATCAATCAATCCATAATTTTTATTTAACCATGACCTCACACTCATTTTTTTATTATACGTTTAGCCAACTGCTTCGTTGCATGTGTAATTCTTAAATAAGTATGTAATTGATTAAACCGCTTTTCTTTAATCATAGAACATATTATCTGTTCATTTCTGGTTTCTCCAACTAATTTTTTCAGATCAAATTGCTGATCAAATTGTTGAACAACAGATGCTAAATATTGCTTTTGTTCCTCAGCAGATAAAGTACTTCTATACCCCATATTTATTGCAGTTAGTATATGTTTAAATATTTGATAATAATGTTCCTGCCAATTTACTTTACAATCACTTTGGGACTCTACTTGATGCTTTAATCTATCAATTTTAGTTAGAAATATAATCATATCATCTGCTACCCGCAAATCTATATTAAATGTAGCTTGACCGTCATGCAGTTGATAGTGATAGAAGTGTTGATCGGTCACAAATATTTCTTTTACATATTCTAAATAAGCTAGGTTGAAAAGCAAGTCTTCCCCCATCTTCATACCTAAAGGGAATTCTATCTGATTTTGCTTTATGATGTTTGTTTTAAATAATTTATTTGTTGGCGAATTAGTCAATTCAGCTTCATAATTATCCCAAAAGTTGGCCATAAAATCATCAAACGATAATTTTCTCTTTGTGTGTGTACCCGAACTTTTCGTGGTATGACCATCTCTAAAATGACGAACCAAGCCAAATACAACAATATCAACATTCTCTACTGCCTGCTCTTTTACCAGATAACTCACTGTATTGCGATCGATCGTATCATCACTATCGACAAATAAGATAAATTCACCCCTACTAGCTTGAATTCCTTGATTTCGAGCAACTGATACACCACCATTCTTTTGATCTATCACTTGAACTCTTGTATCTTTCCTTGCCCATTCAAGACAAATGTCAAGAGAATTGTCGATTGATCCATCATTAACTAGAATACATTCAAGATTTTGATAGCTTTGATTTAATATAGAGGTAATACATTTTGATAAGTATGATGCTGCATTGTATACAGGTACGATAATGGAAACCAATGGTTCTATGATGGATCCCGCCTTTCAAGAATTATGCTAAGTTGATTTCTAAAATTATATTTGTTTAAATTTTCTTTTCCAATAGAAATAAAGTATATAACTAAAAGGTAAGCTGATAATTGTCAAAGTCTTATTTGCACTTTTTTTAATAATTTGTTTTAACTTTTTACGGCCAAAAAGTGAATAAACTGTAAATAATAAATTCCCTTTAAACCGCATTGGCAGGCTAAATGGCTTATTGACTACTGGACGCCATAACAATGCATTCCCAATAGGACTCGATAGTTGTAGCATGCGTCCTAAACTAGTTAAACCACCCTCTTGATACTCAGCTTCCTTAATGAGTCGATTAATGGTAATCATTTCATATCCACCAAAAAGTGCAGCTTGTATATTTAGATAGCTCTCTGAGACAAATTTTTCATTTTCAACTTCTGGATATGGATGTGCTGTAAATGCTTTGGTTAAGTATACATCAGCACATTCACCTTTTCGTCCCCTATTTAAATAATCGACATAGGTAATTCTTTCATGATTATGCTCATAAGGAGTATCTAAGAGATTCCGGTTTTCATCTCCCATTAAAAATGCAAACCAACCAATTTTATCTTTATTCTGGGTTGTTGTAATTTCCTCGATAATAACCTCTATGGCTTCAGGATACAATTTATCATCACTATCAACTACTAATGTATAATCTCCTGAAATATAATGATGCCCATAGTTCAATGCAGTATGTTTTCCACCATTTTGCTTACTCACAAAAGTTATTTCAAAATCATCTTGTGAATGCTCTTGAATGTTTTTCATGACTTCCTTTGTGTCATCTGTGCTACCGTCGTCTACTACTAACCATTGAAAATTAGTATTCGTCTGGTCTTGTAGTGACGCATACAGTTTAGGTAACATAGTCGCCCGATTATAGGCTGGCGTAATAATTGTTATCATAACCATTTTCTTTTCTCCCATTAAAATACCCAATATTCATCAATAAACCGATTATTTTTCAGCAGTTATCTGCCTATAACCAATTACCCTAGCAGGATTTCCCGCTACTATTTCGTAGTCATTAATATCTTTAGTGACAACAGAACTGGCACCAATAATTACACCATTCCCAATTCGTTTCCCGGGTAGAATTGTTACACGGCTACCAATCCAAACATCATTTCCAATGACTACTGGATTTTCATCTTCATGCCCCTGCACATTCATTGGTATATCAAGTCTTTGATACTTATGATTCGCTGTATAAATGAATACCTCTGGCCCCATCATGACATCATTTCCAATAATGACTTTTCCGTATAATTGGCTATCAATCCCAATACCAGAATTATTTCCAATTTCTATACTTGAATCAAAAATAGCGCCTTTCTCAATATTGATATTTTTCCCAGCTTTTGTAACAAATCCTCGTGTCATTGCACCACGAAATTGTTTTGCCCCAAATGAAAGACGTGCGTCTGATACCGGTAAAATACCCCCAATATATTTATATAAAGCTTTATAAATCATTCTTTTCATCATTAGTACTCCCATTAATAATAAAACATCAAGGTATTTGCTACTAGATTACCTAATTTATTTGTCCCAGCTTGATTTGGGTGCGTCCCATCGACCCCATCAAAGTAAAGTTCTCGATTATATTTATTAATCCCTAGACCATATAAACTATCGACTGCTGGAAATTTATATTCCTTAGCTAAATCACTCATTGCATCAGAATATTCATAGGGATGTAGCCCAAGATCGTTCACAGATGAATCTGTGTCTACATTATTATAGTCTGGCCAATAACGATAGATTCCTGGAATCATCATAAATTGAAGATGAGGATATTTAGCTAATAGCTTATCCATACCACTTCTACCTGCACCCATAAAGGTATTGACATCATATGTATCTGACTCATTTGTAATTGGTTTCCCCCAATCATTGGCACCGTATTCAATTACGATAATATCTACATTCTGCCAATCAATATTTTCTAATTCCTCAAGTTTCTCCTCAAAGTAAGTAGGAATCTCATCATCATTCAGTGCATCCTCTTGAAGGGCATAGTCTCCTTGTGTAACTGCCTCTGCTAATTGATAAAAAGAAAAAGCATCAAAGGCTTCTGAACTATGTTTACTCATGGCCGTTCCACCAAATCCCATGTTAATGGTATTAGCCCCTGTTTCTTGTTTTACAATATCCGGAAAAGACGTTCCATTACTTTCAAAATTTTGTGTAATGGAATCACCTAAGAAAACAATATTCATATCCTCTATATTTTTATTTTCAACACTTTTACCTTCTTCACTCACTGCCTCATCAGCACTATTATTGTTAGACCCACCAACATTGTTGCCTTTTTCACAAGAGACCAACAGCACACTAACCAAAAGTATTAGTCCTACATATCTGCTTAATAACTTAAATTTTGATAAATTGATCAAAATATCCCTCCCTTAATATAACTTATTTAACTGTAATGATAACGTTTTCTACTGATCATATATATTTTGCTTTTTCCTAAATTTAATCAATAATTGTACACATTCTCTTACTATATTATATCGTATAATAATTTAAATGCTATAGGAATTATATTCAATAGATTTATAATATAATTTATTCACAATCAAATATACAAAAAGAAAACCAGAGTACATGATGCTACTCCGGCGTATAAATAATTTAGCTCTTAGACAGCAATAAGTCGAGTGCAGCAAATTGCTTCTCTGCATTCTCCACAATTTTAGATATATCATCTTTTCTATTCATATAGTCAAATATGTGGTTTTCTTCAACTTCCGAAAGCTTTTGTATATGCTTAATTTGAACAGGTACATCAAAATCATTTAGTAGATTATCTGATTTTTTACTATAATTAATCGCAAAAAATGGGATATCGAGTACCATAGAAAGGACTATTGAATGAAATCTTGTGGCAATCATAGACTCCATCCGAGAAAATTTCTTCATAAATGCCCCTAAATTTTGCTCATAATAATATGGTATAACCTGCGCATTATCAGCGAAATAAGTATTTTTTATTCGCTCTATCGCAACTTCATCCCCTTCGGCTTTACAATAAGAATAGAGATAAATTTTCTTTTCAGCGTCTAGAGCTGCATAAATTATATTCACCAATTTTGTCTCGTATTCATCACTGTATTTTGCTAAATCCGGTCGGTTTTTCAGATCTATAACAGAAATACCTAAGGAATTCTCTTCTATTTGCTCATGCTTAAGCTTATAAGAGAATATTGCATCCGGTGCAATTCGTATATTTTTCAAATCTTTGAACAGATTGTATGACGCTTCATCACGGAAACAAACATCTGTTACAGTAGCAAGTAATGATCGATAAGCATCAAGAAACGCCTCGTCAGTATAAGGGCCAAAGTTAGAGCCGATAATATAAACCGGTTTTCCAAGATTAGAAAAATAATTCCATAACTCCTTGCGTAACTTATAATTAGTTTCCCAGCCTTCATGCTCGATAAAGATAGAGCCCCCAATACTGGCTAATGCATCAATTTTGTTCGCTTTAATGAAACGTTTAATGAGATTATTCTTTTGCCCTGTCTTCACCATTAAATAATTATAATATTTGTTATATTTGATAATTTTTAAATTTGAAAATTCTGCTTCATAATCTGAATAATCCATTTGTGTAAACGTATAAAACTCATGTTGCGGATATCTTTTTAATACAGAAGCTAAGAATAAGTCATCTCCCAAATTCTTTTCTAGATAAATATCCAATAATACTTTCATAACTCATCCTCCCCTCGTCATACTAAGTAGGTTCTTTGCCACCTTCTTACTATCTTGGATAGTTTTTAAATAAACATGTAGTTGATAATACTTTTGGTTTTGTATTAACTTTCTGATGATATTTTCAAGTTTATCCTCTGAAATTAAATTTTCCAGTTCAAAATTATTTTGAAAAGCTTGAATAATTTTGAAAAGCTGCTCTTTCTGCTCTTTACTATCCAGAGAATCACTCCGATATGGCATTTCAATAGCTGTAATCATGTGTTTCAATAATTGATGATAATGGTGTTTCCAGTCGAAGTCATCCGCTGATATTTTAGTCAGAATAATTGATTCAATCTTTTCAAAGAAGTGAATATAATCTTCATAGATAGCTATACTTACTTTTAAAGTGGCTTGATTAGGATGCATCATATAGTGGTACAGATATGAATCAGATATCAATATTTGCTTTGTAAAAGCCAAATAATCTAAATTAAATAATAAATCTTCTCCCATCGTAATACCTTCAGGAAAGTAAATATGATTCTCTTTCAGTATTTGACTCTTATATAATTTATTAAAAGGTGTATTGGTAATTTCTTCTTCATAATGTTGCCAGAACTGGCTAAGAAATTGGCTACTAGACATCATCTTAGTCGTTTGATTTCCTTCGTTTTTTCGAATTGCCCCGTCCATCAGATGACGATAAAAACCATATATCACCATATCTGCTTGCGTTTGCGATTGCTGTTCAACTAATGTTTTAACTGTTTCTTGCTCAATATAGTCATCCACATCTATAAATAATAATAATTCGCCTGTAGCAACATCAATACCTTTGTTTCTAGCAATAGAAACCCCACCATTCACTTGATCAATCACTCTGATACGACTATCCGCTTGTTCCCAAACAATACATTTATCTATTGATTGATCAGTAGAACCATCATTTACTAAAATAATTTCTATATTTTGATAGCTTTGGTCAACAATGGTGTTAAGACATTGGTCTATAAATTTTTCTGCATTATAAATAGGTACAATAATTGATACTAATTTAGTCAAAATTAACCCCCATTATTTAACTGAGTTTCCGGAAAATACTTTACGATTATTTGAAAATACAACATTGTTAATAAAGTAGATTAGAATCATACTATATATTGTATTTCTATAAAAAGTCGGTGATGATCCACGAACCCAAGAAATAAATGAATATTGGAATAATAAACTATAAATAATAAATGTATAATCTTTATTTGCCATACCTTGATCTATTTTTTCAGTAATATATTGTGATAACATACCAACAAATAATGCAAAAATAGCGCCAAAATAATGGAATGAGTAGTAAACCTCACCAATAAATGACCCTCCAATAGCAGGTACATTTAACTGCAGAACGTAATTGGCATCATTGGCTATTTGCGTTAATCTATCTGAAATATTTGGTAGTAGATTAACAAAGCCAGTAATAAACTGACTACCCCAAGAAAAATTCATACTATTAGGTATTCGCTCCATTACTAAACCAACCGTATAAACAGTACCACCAAACTCATCTAAGATCCCTAGAACCGGGTTATTTTGAAATACATTTACAAATGCTTCTTGGATAAAGGAATTATTCGAAAAATCATAAGACCTAAAATCAGCAATGGCTGCAAGGAATCCCGACCCAAAATAGGCAAGCATCATAATCCAAAAAATATTCTTTTTAGTAAAGTTAATATCATAAGTCTTAACGAAATAAATTGTCACTAATAATATTTTGATAATTTGCCACATACGACCACCTGACAACATAGCAACCACATAAAAGAAGACATAGGCTAAATAGATCATCCAACCTCTTTGCATATTTTCTTTCGAGCCTAAAATCATCATAATCACACCAACAATTGAAAACGTCGCTAGAAAAGCAGGAATTCCGCCTAGCTCCACATTAAAGGTGTCCAAATACCCTCCTTGCACCGCGGTTAAGAGCCGTGAAATCATCAGGTAGCCTTCTAATGGGAAAGTAAGGATAAAAATATAAGTCCCCATGCGAAATAGATTATCATCTCGTAAGACTCGCTCATTTGGATGAATAGAAATATTTTCATATTCTTTTTTCGTACATGCTGATCTATATAACATAGCGCCAATAGAAACGGCCATAATGATTAAGCTTGAATATACTAAGGATTCAATATAAATTGTATTTGATACAGCAGTTGAGGCGTCAAAAGCAAAATCATATTTTGGTGCTATCAACATAATAAATGGTTGTGCCAAATGGAATGCATAGTTTAACAGCGTAAACACACCCGTTAAACTCATCATCTTAATACCAACCTGTCTATAACTAAATATATTCAACAGAAACTGAATACCCGTAAAACCCGCTATAATTAAAATATTTCTTGTAAAATGATTTCCTATTGTATTTAACATAGTAAAGAAAATCAATAAATTAAATAGGGTATATAATAAAGTAGTTTTTAGGTAGCTTTTGTTAAAAACCAAGCTGAACACCACCCTTCAGTCTGATGATTTTAGTCACATAAAAACTATGCATCATAGATTTCCTCCCACTTGTGTGCCATTTCTTTCACATCAAAATTATCAATAATTCGTTGAATATCCACAGCTTTTCGATCTATAGGATTTTTCATGTAGTAGATGATATTATCCACCCATTCTTGTTCTTTATCTAAATCAATAAAGATTGTATCAGATTTTAAAAGCGCTTCTGCTGTAACATTTGTAGATACAACACATGGAATTCCACTCACTTGGGCTTCTACTAAGCTCAATGGAAATCCTTCAAATATTGACGGGAATAGCAATAAATCAAAAGCCTGCAGTAGGTCATTTACATCCTGGCGCTTACCTAGTAAAATAACACGGTTTTCCCAATGATTCTTACGAATAACTTCTTTTATCTCATCGTAATCTGGACCATCACCCACAAATAACATTTTTACATTCGGATAGGAATCAGCAAGATTACCAAATAGTTTTAGCATGAATTGATGATTTTTTACAGGTGCTAAACGTCCCACATGTCCTAAAATAAATTCGTCTTCTGCTATTCCTAATTGTTTTCTGGTTTCATTTCTTTTTGAAGCATTAAAACTAAACTGTTCAATATTAACGCCATTGTATATGATATGTCCATTATTTTTGAAGAAATGATTTCCATAAAGATAATCACCAGCCTCTTGACCACATGCAATAAAAGAATTCGCATTTTGTTTAATGAGAGCTTTCATACTGTGTTTATAGGCTTTATACTTCCAATTTTCTACTGCACTACTTTCAGTCGAATGTGAGTGACTAATTCTTGTTTTTACCCCATTTTTTTTCGCAATACGTGTGATTAACCCTGTATTCCATAAAGTATTCACATGTATAACATCATATTTTTCGTTTTTTAATAGGGTATCAAAATCTTTTATAAAGGTTTTATATCCTAACTTAGGTTCTTGAATCTTTTTAATCGTAGCTCCTAATGCTTCGGCTTCTGCTTCCATATCATCCGGTTTGTCAGCTTCAAACACTAAGAAATGATAATCATACTTTGACCGATTAATATGTCTTAAAATATTCATGGCATTGATTTCTGCGCCACCTATATTTAATCGCCCAATTACATTTAATATTTTCTTCATAATAGCCTTTCTTATATCTCTCTATACTGAAATTTCCAGAATAAATATACCATATAAACTGGTGGAATACATAAGATGGTTAATGGTTTATTCAAACTGTTTTTGATGATTTGTCTTAGGGCTCTATCTCCAAAAAGTGAGTAGACGGCATAAAGTAAATTACCTTTTAGTCGCATTTTTAAAGAAAAAGGTTTTAGTACCACTGGACGCCAAAGCTCTGCATTACCCAATGGATTTTTCAACTGTAAGGATCTCCCTTGACTTGTTAAACCTTCATCTTGATAGTTACCAATTTGAACCACTTCATTCACCATTAGCATTTTATAATGTCCATAAAGTGCAGCTCGAATATTTAAATAGCTTTCAGATACAAAATGTTCATTAGGAATTTCAGGATAAGGATATTTTTTAAACACTTCTGTCTGATAAACATCGCAGCATTCCCCAACTCTACCCATATCTAAATAATCAACATAGGTTGTTTCTTTGAAAGTTTCAGGATAGGGATTATCTAGATAATCTCCATTTTCCGTCCCACGTAAGAATGCTATCCACCCTATAGATTTGTCCTCTTTATAATCACACAAAACAGTGAGGATTTTCTCCACGCTATTACTGTAGAGAAAATCATCACTGTCAACAACAAGTACGTATTGTCCTTCAATGTACCCATGTGCATAGTTCAAAGCCGAATGCTTTCCGCCATTCGGTTTTTGGACAAATGTTATTTTTATATCACTATCATTTTGATTAATAATAGCTTCCATGGCAGCTTTTATATTATCTGAACTACCATCATCCACCACGAGCCACTGAAAGTTCTGATTCGTTTGTTGTTTCATCGTGTCGTATAGTTGAGTCATAAAAGTTGCTCGGTTATATACCGGCGTTAATAGTGTTAAGGGTAACATTTAAAATTCCTTTCTCAACTATTTCAATAGATAGATGAATTTATCAGCAATTTCAGTCCAAGAAAACTTATCCTTGTTTTCTAAAGCAAGCTCTTTCTGTTCTATTAGTAGCTGTGGTTCGTTAGCAAAGGACAACATTTGCTGTGCAAGTGCATCCGCATCATTGGGCGGAACCATCAGACCTGTTTCATAAGTCGTTAACTGTTCAACAATACCACCTGTTTCAGTTGCAATCACTGGAACACCGTAAGAAATAGCCAATGGAATAACCCCTGATTGTGAAGCATCTAGATAAGGCAATACGGCTACCACAGAATCATCATTAAAGAAGCTCTCTACTTCTTCATCCAATATCCATTTATTATATACAGAAACATTAGCTAGTCCTTCAAAGGCATTTGCGTACTTACTAAAGTCTCCAGAACCTGCGAGTGTTAAAGATACATTATTCGCATGTTGAGATACTTTTTGATATGCCTCAGCTAGGACATCAATACCCTTATAGTGAGAAATTGTCCCAAAAAATAAAAAGTTCACTAAACTTGAATCGTATGTTGGTGTTTGTATTTTATTTGCAATATTTTTATATAAGTTCGTTGTACCAAGTGGTATTTGAACAACTTGATCTTTCGTTTTATGATATTTTTCCTTTACAAGATCAGTATAAATTTTACTCAGAACAACAACATAATCAGCCTTTTTCAATACATCTGTCTCTCCGAATAATTGAATCATTTTTTTATTCTTATCGCCACTATGTGCAATAGCATCATGTAAAACCACGACGCTATTAGCATTTGGAAAAATCTGATTAATTCTTTTAGTCCAAAATGTGATCATTGGAGAAATAATATTCGTAACGCTAAAGCCTTTCAATTCAACTTTAATTTGCTTTCTTACTTTACCCCACTGTAAACTATTCAGAACTAATTCTTTTGGTGTTTTATAAGTATCGATAATAACTAATTTTTCTAATTTCAGAGCTTTCCAAGCCTCTAAATTCTCATTATGGCTAGCTATTACAGCAACCATTGGAATACCTCTTTCGATGAGTGCAGTAGTTAATTCAAACGTATACTGAGCACCGCCACCTTTTGATCCTGTATAATTTATTAAACAAACTTCCTTCATCGTTTTCCTTCTCACTTTTAAATAGTATAAATTTCTCTCATGATTACATTCACTTCATTTTTATCAAAGGTTTTAATCTTTTGTAAGTTATATTGACTCATTCGTTCTCGCAATAATTCATCACCTACTAGTTTCTTCATGCTTTCAAGTATTGAAGCGGCATCACCATGTTTAAAGATGAAACCACCTTTATTTTGATCAATTAAATCAGTGTTACCACGTATGTCACTCACTAGACAAGGAAGCCCTGTCGCCATTGCTTCCATCAAAGCAACCGAAAGCCCTTCACGTTTTGATGGAAACAGAAATACATCAGAGGCTTGCATAATTTCCGGTACATCAGTTCTATAACCTAAAAAAGTCACCTTATCAGCTACATTTAATTCAGAACATAATGCTTTTAATTCTTCTTCTAGGTGACCTTGACCACAAATTAGGTATTTAAATGGTGCCTCTATTTTAGGTAACTGTTTAATTAATTCTTTATGATTTTTATTCGGGTTCAGTTCACCTACAGAAAGTAGTAAAACCTCTGAATCTAAAACACCAAATTCTCGTCTTTTAGAAGATTTGTTTATTAGCACACTGTGGCCCAATTTCTTTGTATCAATGCCTACTCCTGGTGTATATTGTACATCTTCTGTCAGTAAGTTCTGAGCTCTTTGGTAGTCTTGTTTATTAATCGTAATTAATGTATCAGTATACTTAGACATTAAATACTCTAGCGGATAGAATATAGCCCAATTAAATATAGGTGCTCCACTAAAGAAATGAAAGCCATGGGCTGTATATATCAATCTGGTCCCTTTCTTTCTAGTTTGTCTTGCAGCAAATCTACCGATTGCAGCCCCAATTGGAGAATGAAAATGAATTAAATCATAGTAGGTTTCTTGAAACAGCCTCTTAGATAGATTATATGCAGTTTTCATTTTACCGAGTGATTTTAAATCTCTAGGTATTGGTAGCTGATGATAAGTTACTCCTTTTTTTGTCAAGCATTCTTTAAAGTTCAATATTTTTTTATCATCAATAGTATTCCCCTCCTCGAAATTACAGGCCACCTCCACTTGGTAACCCATATCTTGCAAAAGACGAATATTATCTTGCATAAACTGTTCAACCATAGATGCTACTGATGTATATATTAAAGCTTTTTTCATTTTAACCACCCAATTATTTACGACTGACACAATATTAAATTCTTACTTCATAGATTTCACTTCTTAGAACTTTTAGCAAAATTAAGAATATTAATAAAGTTAAACTTCCATATACAACAATACTTATAAAAACATTCGTTAAAGGTAATAGTGATTTTATGGTTAGTGCTATAAAGACTGTTAATACAGAAGTTAGCAAAATTTTTCCAAGTTCTATCATGACCATACGCCCTGAAACTAAAACTGAAAACTTCTGTGCAAATCCTCGAGTAATATTCACTAAACTAAAGTAACCAGCAAATACTGTTCCGGCAATCACCCCATATACGCCAAAAAATAGAACCAAAATAATAGAAAAAACAAAATTCAATAAACTCACCATGATACTATTCACAAACGGAAAATAAGTATTTCGTTGTGCGTAAAAGTATTTATACATTAATTCTCTAATACCGTTAGCTGGTAATTGGAGTAAATATAGTAATGAAGCGAAGAATACGACTTGTGTATCTTCAGCATTAAATTCACCACGTTGATATAAAATGGATATACCTTCTCTACCAACAAGGACAAATGCTACTACGAAAAAGCAAAGTATACCACTTACAACCAATACATAGTCTACCAAACTATCTTGACGTTCTTGCTCAGAATCTTTTTGAATTAGTTTTGGATAGAAATAAGTAGACAAATTTGTTAAGATCAACATATTAAACATAGCTACAATTGTATTCGAGTAATTCAATACAGAGATACTTCCCTCTGGTAGCCGGGCAGCTATTAAAGTATCTATCAATACAGATAATTGGTATACACCAGTACTCAATACTGCTGGATACATCAACTGTAACATTTCTTTAAATGTCTGATCTTTTAAATCTAGATTTGGTCTATACTTGAAGTCGATATTTCGAGTAAAGAATGCATTCACAACAGTTGTTAAAATTGCAATAATTGCTAATATTGCTGAATACTCAGTGATTGAAAAGCTTCGGTGGAGGAATAGATACCCCACACCTAATACTGTTAACACCAAGATCGTTGTCTTTTGTTTTAGATAAGTATTGTAAAACTCAAGAATTCCTGATATTAAAGTGTTAATCGAATTAAAAAAGGCTACACTAATTGCAAAAATCAACAGATTAGAAGCAATTCGTACAAAGTCTTGTCCTACATTCCCCCCTAAAATTTGGATAATTTGACCTCTAAAAAGGAAGATAGCAATAGCTAGGATAATACCCAATAAATAAATAGCCGTTATAAATATATTCACTGACCGTCTATCTTTTTTTTCTCGCATAAACGGGATTAGAACAGTTCCCACACCAGCACCTATGAAACTAAATACAAAATTAGATAGATTAGTCACAAAGTTAAATGCATCTATTTCAACACCAACACCAAAGTTTGATGCTAATAAACTATTTTTTATTAAAAGGACCCCCTGAGTTAGTATAGTAATCACTACCATCAAAATCAGCTGATTACCAGCTTTTTTATTATTCATTTATTTACCTTCCATAATTCAAATTTATAACAGCATTAAACTGGTTTATATACATTCTCAATATATTTTACACGCGTTAATGCACGTAGTTCATAATGCCCCTTATGAACCATTTTTACCGCATCTCCAACAAATAACTTGTCTGTTTCTTGCGTATCTGTATTGACGAATTCGACCTGCCCATCAATAATGGTAATATTATAGGTATTATTTTCCGTTTTATATCGGTGTACTTTACCGGCTTCCACATAAATACTAGTAGTTAAACTATGACTACCATCTTCATTTTTATTAAAATCAATAACTTTTTTACTACCCCAAGATGTTTCCTCAAATTTTGGATAACTATCAACTTTTTCAACATATTTTTTTAATTGAGCGCTTTCGACTTTATTGGATACTAAAATACCATCAGGACTAGTCGCAATTAATAAATCATTTGTACCGATAGCAATTACTGGTATATCAAGTTCATTAATTACGTGTGTGTCTTCAACACTATCAGAAAGAACAACTGACCCTAAAGTATTCGTTTCCATTTCTTCTGTTAGCGTTTTCCAGGTGCCTAAATCTTTCCAAGCACCGTCATATGAAAGCATTGTAATACGATTTTCTTTCTCACTTACTTCATAGTCAAAACTATTTTTAGGTAATTTATGATACTGGCTTAAGACATCTTCATACGAGGAATAGTCGATGAATTCAGAGAGTTTCTCCAACATGTAGCTGATTTTAAAAACAAATACGCCGGCATTCCACACTGCGCCCTTTTCAATCAATTGCGCTGCTACATCTTCCTCAGGTTTCTCCATAAAACCTGATACTGCACCATTGTCATTTAGTATATAGCCATATTTGGATGATGGATAAGTAGGATGTATACCTAGTAATCCTAGATTATATTCATCATTTTCTTGCATCTTCTTATTCAATGCAATTAGTTGTTTAAAGTAATCTAGACTTGTATAAGGATCAACAGGCATAATGGATACAGTTTCATCCAGTTCCGAATTACCTTCATAGTACAAGTATGCTGTTGCTAAGGCAATAGCCGGAAAAGTATCACGGCGTTCTGGTTCAACAACGATATCAACTGAGTCTCCTAAATGGCTCTTTACTGAGTCGACTTGTTTTTGTGAAGTTGCAATCACGATATCGGAATTAATGCCACTTTCTCTTACTTGTCGATATACTCGTTGCACCATTGACTCAGCTTGACCATTTGGATCTTTTAATAGTTTTAAAAATTGCTTTGAACGGATGTCATTGGATAGGGGCCACAGTCTAGTTCCCGATCCCCCTGATAACATAATAAGTTTCATTCGCATCTACCTTAGCTTTCTGATAATTGTATTGATAATTTGTCTTGTAACGTTAATTTCAATTGTTGTATTTGAATTTTCGCATTTTGTTCATTTTCATCTTTTATAGAATAATAAATTTTAATTTTTGGCTCTGTACCTGAAGGTCGAATTGCAAACCATGATCCATCTTCCAAAATAAATTTTAGTACATTTTCTTTTGGCAATTTTTTGATTCCTTCAGCATAATCTTCTACAAGGATACAATTAGTGACTAGATCTTCCCCTAGAGATCTAGCCTGATCCATTATTCCTTGAATTCTCTCAACACCTTCTTGCCCTTCAAAGGTTAAGGCATCTAAATCGTCTAAATAATAACCAAATTCTGTGTATAATTCATTCAATCTATCAATCAAGGTTTTTTTCTCCAACAGTAATTCACTTGCTATTACCGCTAATAACATCGCTGAAGAAATACCATCCTTATCCCTAGCATGTATATCTGCAAGATAACCGTAACTCTCTTCATAACCAAGAATGTAGTTATCTAGGCGATTGTCCTGCTCAAATTGATTCATTAATTCACCAATATACTTAAAACCTGTTAATGTTTCAAGTACATTAAAGCCACGTATTTTTGCGATATTTGCTCCAAATTCATTGGTTACAATCGTTTTGATGACAACTCCTTCAGAAATTTCAGCTTGATTCGTTAGATAATCTGCGAATAATGCCCCAATTTGATTTCCTGATAAACGAATATATTCTTGTCCATGTTTTACTGCAACACCTATTCTATCGCAATCAGGATCTGTCGCGATTGCTAAATTTGCGTCAGTTTTCTTTGCCATATCAATTGCCATTTCCATAGCCGCTTTGTCTTCTGGATTAGGTGTAATGACAGTCGGAAAATCACCATCAGGTTCAGCTTGTGATTCTACAATACTTAATTGATACTCAGCTAAAGCCTGTACAATTGGTTTATAACCAGCTCCATGAAGGGGTGAATAAGTAATCCGTAAATTTAAACGTTTGGGTTTGGGTAGATTAATAGCTTCTAAAAAGACATCTATAAATTGATTATCAACATATTCAATATAATGACTCTTAATTTTTACTATGCGCACTTCTTCAAAACCATTTAGTTGGGCTAACGTGCTAATAATCTCATTTGCTTCACTAGGTACAATCTGTCCACCCATGTGGTTATATACTTTAAAACCATTATATGCTTTTGGGTTATGACTAGCCGTAATTACTATTCCTGCATCTGCTTGGAAATGTCTAACCGCAAATGATAATACTGGTGTTGGCATTGATTCTTGAAACAACTTAGTAGAAATATTTAGTGAAGATAGTATTTCTGCTGCAGCCTGAGCAAATTCTTTTGAGTTATTTCTTGTATCATAGGCAATCACCACACTAGGATTTTCTTTTTTCTCTAATAAAACTTTACCTAGTGCATATGTTGCTCTACGAATGGTAAACTCATTGATTCGGTTAGTCCCAGCCCCCATTAAACCACGCATGCCACCTGTGCCAAAAGTAACATCTTTATAAAAACGATCATGAATTTCACTTGGAAAATTAGCTATTTCTGATAATTCAGATTTAACATTTACATTGAATCCCATCCATTGTTCGTATTTCAACCTAATATTTTCATCTAATTTGTTCATCAAATTCCCTCGTTTCCACCGTACTTTTAACTTAATAATTATTGATAAATATCCTGAATTGATTCATTTAGCGTATATCTTTGATAGTCTAAGTTACCATCCCGCATATCATAACTGTAATATAAGTTTCCAAAAACCTTATTCACGATACCCACTTTACTTAAAGGTTTAATTAAGAAGTTAAATAGTTTTGTTTCAAATAACTGATGATTATTCGCTTTAGCAATATATTTCACTAATTCAGAGGTCTTTACGAACTCTGGATTTTGTGGATGTAGATAACCATCGATTTCATTATCGATAACCACTCTAAGTAACTCCGTCAAATTTTTGATATAAATCATTGATCGTTTGTTCTTATACATAGGAAAGATAGGTGTTTTCACTGAAATTTTTGCTAGCAGAGGAAAATTTCCTTTAGAGTTTTTTCCATATACCATTGGTGGTCTAACATGTGCGATTTTAAAATTTTGGTCAGATAATGCATTTAATTTTTCTTCTGCCTGTAACTTACTATCACCATAAAAATTGTCAGGCTGCGGTGTTGTAAGAGGTGTAATTTCGTCTTGCTTTGTACCGAATACAATAATACTTGACATATTAATAAAATGTTTTATATTATCAGATTTTGCCTTTTCAGCAACTTCTAATGTTAAATCACGATTAATACGATAGTATTCATCCTCAAGGCTGGCATCAGAGGAATTATGCGCAATACCCGCTACATGGACTAAGACGTCATAGTTTTGCCAATTTGCTATGCGCCAAGATCCATCACGAATAGAAATTTTATTTACATCGTATTTCTCTGGCCACTGTGTTAGCCATTCTTCAACAGCATTGCCTATATATGAATTTCTCCCTGTAATTAAGACTCTTTTCATTCATTTTCCTCTT
The DNA here is from genome assembly GCF_050689315.1 of Aerococcus sp. L_32. Classification (NCBI taxonomy): domain Bacteria; kingdom Bacillati; phylum Bacillota; class Bacilli; order Lactobacillales; family Aerococcaceae; genus Aerococcus; species Aerococcus sp. L_32. The sequence continues at coordinate 4,528 of NZ_JBOEQF010000001.1, read as the reverse complement.
CTACTTCACGCTTTGCCTGAGCAATTACCCCAGTACCACCTTCAACTACACCATCTGATTTCAAAACACTAACGATTGTCCCAAAGAAGCATTTAATATCAAACCATAGACTCCTATTTTCTACATAGTCCCCATCGAGTTTTGCTTTAATTGGAATTTCTAATTCATCTCGCCCGTTTATTTGTGCCCATCCAGTTAACCCCGGGCGTACATCGTTCGCACCGTACTTATCACGTTCTTCTATTAAGTCGTACTGATTCCATAAGGCTGGTCGTGGTCCTATTACAGACATCTCACCTTTTACAATATTGATAATTTGAGGAAGTTCATCCAAACTTGTTTTTCTTATAAAATGACCAGATTTCGTGATGAAAGCTGCAGGATCATTTAATAAATGGGTTGGCATATCTGTTGGTGTATCCGTACGCATTGATCTAAATTTATAGATTTCAAAATGTTTTTTATTTCTTCCTACCCTTTTCTGTTTGAAAAATACTGGGCCAGGCGAATCTGTTTTTATCCAGATTGCAATGATTAGAAACACTGGACTTAGTACTATTAATCCTATTAGAGATAATAAGAAATCAGAAATAAATTTTACATGTTTAAACATGATTGTTCTCCCTTAAATTTAGTAAATTATTTTTTATTTGAAATACTTTTTCATTCACATCAATTATCATACCAAAGCTTGCCTATGATTCGTTCTCATATTACAAAAAAGTTTAAGTTATTTTTCTTAATGAAAATGTGCATAAATCGTTTTGATTATCTTGTCGTCTAAATTTTCATTAAACTTTCTCGCAAAGAAATTAGGTGATTTTTGTAGAATTTCAAAATCTTCAATTTGATATGTGTATGGCATGCCCCTATTCCAATCAATTTCACGCAAAATATTATGATTTTTATTATCATATTTGTTCAAGTATAATTCACTTTTGAACGACGAATTATGCACGATTGTTTGTAAAAAAATTTCGTCAGACATTTCCGTATTTTTAAATACTGAGAAAATCCATGATTCTTTCGAGAGTACATATCTGGCTAAGTCGTCAGTAATTGAGAACCAATTATCTCCTTTTTGAAAGGAAATATCAGAATTGCGGTTCACTTTTAATATTTGTTGAAACGCAATAGACATTTTGTTTAATAACTTTAATGGAGTTAACAACTTTTTACGGCCAATAGCATCCTGGATGGAATAATATTTCACTCTATCCTGATATTTAAAATCTTTAGCTTCAAAATTTACAAATTCAGTCCCCTGATGACTATTAAAAAAATTAAAAAAATCGTCCAAAGATGAAATAAGTAAATCTTGGCCAGAAAGTAAATGATAGTAGCTATAGTAACTTTTACTCGTTGCTAATTTTAAAAGAGCTAACTCTGCTTTTATTTGTGAAAAGCCACCCCAAGAAACGTTTAATCGATCAGTGTGAAAGACTCGAGAATGTTTAACCAAAGTTTGTACCTGGTCAACTGAGTATCTTTTATTTTTACTATCCATATGTATAAAAATATCTATATTTTCATGGTCAATTTGCTTGATCAAGGTCTGAAAGGTTTCTGTATTTTCATGTGCCATGATTAAAAATGCGTGCTTCATAAATCCCCCAAAAGTTTTCTTTTATATAGTATAACGAAAAACTCAAATGAGTTCACCATTTTATATATTAAAAGCTTACCCCCTCATCCCTTCTTCAAGAAAATGGTTAAGCTTTCAATGCTTAATTATCTATAAAGAAAGTTACTTACATTAATCCACTGTCTGATTTATCTATAGCGATGCTATCTTCAAATATAATTGTCATATTTGCGCCTTGTCCATCTCCAGACTTAGCTATCCAAGATACAGTACGGATGATTTTTCCATCACTTTTGTTTTCCGTAATACCATCTGGTTGACCTAAATCCTGCTTTGAAAGTTTATAGTAGTATGTGGTTCCTAAAGGGATTCTGTCAAAAACGCTCGCATTTGCAATATCCGTACCCTCTGATGCTAATCCAATTACACTCTTTGTAGTTGCATTATTATCATTAAATCTTACCGTTAACACAGAATTTTCAGCATCTTGCACAGGTTTTATCCATGTATAAGTGATTACTTCTTCACCTTCATCATTATTTGCTGAAACTCGCGAAGGTTCGCCAAAAACTTCAACCCACTCCTCTTTACTTGATCCACTAGAATCATTATTAGCTGGTTCACCCACAGCCATTTCTTCAAATGTCCCCATAAATGTATCAATTAGTAAGGGTTCTTCAACATCTTCGCCAGTACCTGATTCTTCATTCGTACTTGATTGCTCTTCCGCATTATTTCCTTCATCAACCGATTCTTCAGTTATAGACTCTTCAACGGTGCTCTCCTGACTAATTAGTTTAGAGTTTGAGTTTTTTTGTTGCCAAAAAAACACTAAAACTAATAGAGCAATTATAAGAGCTCCAGCGATATAATATACCTTCTTTGGCTTCTGTTCTTGTTTATTATCTTGCTCATTCTTCATTTTGATACCTCTATTCCTCCTAGAACCCACTGGTAGTTTTATACAATCATATCATATTATTAATCTTCCCTAATGTAAATTTACTATATAGATTTATTCAATGTCTTTTCAATTTTATATGAATTAAAGATATCCCTGCCCCAATCTAAAAATAAAAAACATGCTATTTACGATGTAGCACTCCTTCTAGAAAGTAAGATTTCTGTAGGTATCATCGTAATATGCATGTTTTTTTCTATTTCTGTTCTATTTTCATTATAGATTTTGTAATTCTATTCTCCTCTGTCAGTTCCTCGAGTTCTGACCTTCGTATTCGATGACTTGGAATTATTATCGCTATTGGATTTCCTATTACTGCACCTGCTACTGCGTGGAGTGAGCCTTTGCCTTTTGTTTGTCGGGCTGCCACTCTGTCATCTAGTTCTTGTAGGCTTACTGTTTGACCGTAAGGGATTTTTTGTATTTCGGTCCACACGTCTTGCTGGAAGGCTGTGCCTTGTGGCATTAGTGGGAAGTCTACTTTACCAAGCTGGTTACCTTGGAAGTAGTTGTCTAACCAGTCGAATGCCTTTGTTATCATTGTTGATTCTTGTTTATTTGAAATCTGTGCTACTTTGCTAAGATCAAATGTGCCACCGTAGTTTGTTTGGTTATCAAACCATGCACCAAGTAGACCGTGATCGTTGGCTAGTATTGTAATCGTGCCTAGTTCAGATTGATATGGGTATTTGTATAACATGTGTTGACTCCTTCTATCTTCTTAACGATAGTATATCAGATTATTCAATATCGCCTAGGATTTCTTCACTGGTGTATGTACCTGGCTGGAAGGTTTTGCCGTTTACTAATTTCGTCATCTCGTTGAAGGTGTAGTGATCTTCTAAAATTAAAATTTTGTCATACGAAGCGATGAGTTCTTTGAATTATGTTTCAGACATAAGGAAATTTTCTCTACCATCGACATTACCTCGAAGTTCCTAAATCGTTTTAAACATCTGCATGACAATTGAATCAGTACATAACTTAGTAGCCAAAAAGCTAAAAGCAACCAAAAATCGGTATCCACTACGCGAATATGAAATACGGTAAATAAAATCGGGCTAAAGTATAAAGTAAACGCCTAAAGAAAGACCACCAATATAGACAGCCGTTCAGATACACTAAACATTGGACAATGGTCAATTTAGGATTTTTCAGAGCACGAATATTAAAAATACTTTGCACCATACCCCTACTCCCACAAACACGCTGCTTTAGAATGCTCGAAATATCTGTGGGTGTTAAACCCGATGCCATAGATTCTAAAGTAAAAATGTTTTGGTAGCCAGCCATATTTATCGGTGCGCCAAGTTGAAAGTCTTCTGTAATCGTATTGGTGGGGAAGCCACCTGCATCTACTATTGCTTGTCGTGAAATTACGGTATTAGATCCAGTATAGATTGCTGCTCCGTGGACACTATTGTATACATTTACTTCCCTAGAGAAGAAATTTTGTTCATTCGGAGTATCTCCTTCTGAAAAGAGGTTAAATTGAAATAAGTCTACATTAGTAGCCCTGTGAGTAGCTCTGTGGTGTTTGAACTAGATTCAACGGTTTGATATTTTCATTCGAATAATAAAGCAAAAAGAGTTAATTGACACATGATATCAATCAACTCTTTCGTTTTTATTTCTTTATAGCCTTCAATACCTTTTGCGCTCGTTGTCGGGTCTTACGATTGGGACTTTTCATCCGGCGCCGTGCACTAGCTAGATCCATTTTTTCTGCCATCCTTCTGCCTCCTTGATTTTTTTATTCCAACTATTTTAAATCGAAACGATTACGATTTAAGGTTATACATTTATTCTACTGGCTTCCAATATGCCTGTCAACCACGGATAAGAAAGGATTAAAAAAAGGAGCCCAAACACAAGTTGTTTGTCTCCTCTTCTAATAGGTTACTATAAGAAAGCTAAAGATATGACCTAGTAAGAGAAAACAAGGACTAGAAAATGTTCTTTTACCACTACTAATCTATTGT